>JBOIDW010000269.1:0-1793 GCA_050740655.1 Gammaproteobacteria bacterium
CCGTCAGGCGGCGGGAACAACACTCGTGTCGATCGGCGGCATCCTCGGCGCGATCGCGGCCTCTTCTTGTTGTGTCCTGCCGCTGCTCTTGTTTGCGCTCGGGATCAGTGGCGCGTGGATCAGTAACCTGACCGCGTTAGCCCCTTATCAAACCTACTTCGTGGTCGTAACATTCACGTGTCTCGTGGCAGGATTCACGATGGTCTACCGCAAGCCGAAAGCGGCATGCCTGCTGGGTTCGTCCTGCGCGAGACCGGCCTCGGATCGCTTCGCCAAATTGAGCCTTTGGACGGCGACCGTGATCATCGCCGCGGCCCTCGCGTTTCCCTACGTAGCGCCGCTATTTATCGAAACCTAATGTGACACATCAACATGCGAACGCTAACGCCCATCATACTCCTGACGGCACTCGCGGCGGACCCCACGCTGGCCGCCGAGCGAACAGTCAACCTCAAGGTCGACAACATGAGCTGTCCGGTCTGCGCCCCGATAGTGAAAAAGAGCCTCATGCGGATCGACGGGGTGATTGGATCAGAGGTCTCGGCGGAGACGAATACCGCCACCGTGACCTTCGACGACGCCAAGACCGGTGTCGCGACCCTCATCGATGCCACGACCAACGCGGGTTATCCATCCCGCTTGGCTCAGTAAAGTGGCGGCCGGTGGACAGGGAAGCGCTCGCCAGGAGGAGCGCGGGGAGTTATGAATATCTTTAAATTACGGATCACCGGCATGACCTGTGATCACTGCGCGCGCTCGGTGGAGAAAGTCTTGAATGCGGCTCCAGGCACGAAGGCGCGCGTGTCCTACGAGAACGCCTTGGCGCGGATCGAGACCGCTAACAGTGACACGCGACACTTGCTTAGGCTGGTGCAAGCCGCGGGCTACGGCGCGAGCTTGCTTACCGACGATGAGCGGCGGCCGCTCACCGAGAGGAGCGGTAAACACCTCAAGGTAGCTATCATCGGGAGCGGTTCGGCGGCCTTCGCCTGTGCCATTCGTGCCGCCGAGAAAGGTGCCCAGGTCACGCTCATCGAAGCCGGCACGCTCGGCGGGACCTGTGTGAACGTCGGCTGTGTACCCTCGAAGATCATGATCCGCGCCGCTCACCTTGCGCACCTCGCGGTTGCGCATCCGTTCTCCGGTCTCGAACGCCGTGGTCACGCCATCGATCGCGCGGCGCTCCTCGCGCAGCAGCAAGCGCGCGTTGAAGAGCTGCGCCAGGCTAAGTACAAAAACCTCTTGGATAACAATCCAAACATCAATCTTGTCCACGGCCGCGCGCGTTTCCTGGACGCCCATACCCTGGAGATCGCCGTCGCGGAAGGTCGTCTGAAAACGCTGCGTCCCGATCGCGTGCTCATCGCCACGGGCGCGACCGCGGCCGTACCTCCGACTCCAGGATTAGCCCATACCCCTTACTGGACTTCGACCGAAGCGCTGGTCGCCGCGGACATTCCGAAGCACCTCGTCGTCTATGGCGGCTCCGTGGTCGCCGTGGAGCTCGGGCAGGCGTTTCTGCGCCTGGGATCGCGCGTGACCCTGATTGCGCGCTCCACCGTCCTATCGAAACTAGACCCGGCGCTCGGGGAAGGCCTGCAAGCCGCGCTTGAGCAAGAAGGCATGCGTATCCTCACCCATGCCACCGTGAGCAAAGTCAGTTATGGCCGCCAGTGGTTCCGTAAGCGGTTTAGCATCGAGGTCGATGGCGAGACCATTCACGCCGATCAGCTACTGGTGGCGACGGGCCGGCAACCGAACACCGCTGCGATAGGCATTGCAGAACTGGGCAT
>JBOIDW010000270.1:0-2342 GCA_050740655.1 Gammaproteobacteria bacterium
GCTCTCGGTGCTGCCGGGCTTACCCTCGGCGCCGTCTGTGCAGCGGCCGCGGCGGCCGAGGAGATACACCCGACGGTGACCTTGCCCACGATCACGGTGGAGGCGCCGCAGCCGGCGTAAACGATGGTAATCGATCGAGAAGGGCCATAACGAAAAAACTCACGGTAGAGATCATCCCTGACCTTGAAGAAGGTGGGTTTACGGCCCACATCCGCGACATCAAGTAAAGAAATGTAAAGCAAAACCAGAGTAATTTGATCGATCCCCCGGTAGACAAACCTTAAACCGCTTTAGTAGCTTATCAAAAAAGGAGATTCTCGATGCTTTACAAAGTGCCATTAATGCTCTCGCCACAACCGGAAGGCGGTTTTACAGTGACTTCGCCGTTGCTACCGGAACTGGTGACCGAAGGCGATACAGTAGAGGAAGCTTTAGCGAATGTTCACGATGCGCTGGTTGCAGTGGTTGAAGCCTACGAAGATCTGGGACGAACCTTACCGGCCAATGTGCGGGTGGTTGATACCGAGCATCCTCTTTGGCTGGAAACGGTTGTCACGGCCCCGTGAAATATCGCGACGTGACTCACAAGCTAAAGGCGCTGGGCTGTCGAGAATTGCCCCGTCGAAGCGGAGGCTCCCATCGTAAGTGGTTTAATCCCGGTACCCAGCAAGTTACCTCATTGCCAGATTGGGGTGGGCGGGATCTCAAGCTTGGAACAGTTCGAGCAGCTGTTCGCCAACTGGGGATTGACTGGCAAGATTTTGAAAATGCGTAGTCTTATCGACATGGTGCGGGTTCTTGGATGTAAAAGACGATTTTATGCCGTGCCCAGCAAGCGTAGAGTGCGTTCCACGCACCATTAACGGGGTGCGATGAACAACGGACTTTCGTCTTGGATGGTGCGCAGGGCGCACCCTACCACGACTGTTCGGAAACGGGCAACGTGAGCGGGCGAGTGCGGCTCAGAAGTCCGTAGGGAACACTCGCAGCACGGCCCCCAACCAGCGGTCATGGAACGCCTCCGGCATGCACAGATTGCGAATCAGCTGCCGTGCGCCTGCCAGGAGTGGTTGCGCCCGCAGGCCCGTCAACCGTCCCGATCGCGCGAGGCCCTCGGTCTTCCGACGGCTCCATCGGCGGGTGGGGGAGTGGAAAGAGAGCGCCTCGGGCGGGCGCGCAGCGGAGATCGCCGCCGAGCTGGCCGTGCATTTCGAGTCCGGCGGGGACACCCCTCGGGCGATACGCTATCTCGGCCAGGCGGCGGATCAGGCGCTGCGTCATGCGGCCCACCGGGAGGCGGCCGATCACCTCACTAAGGGGCTGGCGCTCCTCAAGACCCTGCCTGAGACGCCCGAGCGCACCCAACAAGAGCTCCGGCTGCAGGTCGCCCTCAGCGCGCCGCTGGCGATGACCAAGGGCTATGCGGCCCCGGAGGTGGGACGCGCCTACAGCCGGGCGCGGGCCCTGTCCCAAGAGGTGGAGGAAACCCCACAGCTCTTCCCGATGCTGTATGGGCTGTGCAGATTTTATATGTTACGTGCGGAGCTTCAGACGGCATACGAGCAGGCTGAGCGGCTCCTGAGCCTCGCGCAGCGCGCGGAAGACCTGGGCCTCTTGCGCATGGCGCACATGATGCTTTTGGCGATTTTGGCCTTTCGCGGCGAGTTTGTCCGGGCCCGCTCACACCTGGGGCAGACCACGGCCCTCTACAATCCTCATCAGGGCCGCTCTCTATTATTCCTTTACGGCGATGATCCGGAGGTGGCCAGTCTTTCCCATGGGGCCTGGACCCTGTGGTATTTGGGTTATCCGGACCAGGCGTTGGAGCGCATCGACGAGGCCCTCACGCTGGCTCGCGAGCTCTCTCACCCCTTTATCCTGGGTTTTGCTCTAGCCTGTGCTGCCCAGCTCCACGTGTACCGCCGAGAGGGACAGGCCGCCCAAGCGCAGGCGGAGGAAGTCATTGCACTCGCGCACGAACACGGGTTTCCGCACTTCTTGGCGTATGGGTTGATCCTGCGCGGCGGGGCGCTGGCCGCGCAAGGGCGGGGGGAAGAAGGGATCGCGCAGATCCGCCAGGGCCTCGCCACCTGTCAGGCGATAGGCCAAGAGCTGGGGGGCTCGTATTTTCTCGCATTGCTGGCCGAGGCGTATCGCGCGGCAGGACAGGTCGAGGAGGCGCTGAACGTCCTGGACCAAGCGCTGGAGGCTGCACACAAGACCGGGGAGCGTCTCCACGAGGCGGAGATCTACCGGTTGAAAGGCGAGCTTGCGCTTCGGTCCAAGGTCCAAAGTCTGGAGGCGGAGGAGTGTTTTCACCAAGCCCTCGAGATTGCCCGCCA
>JBOIDW010000271.1:0-2547 GCA_050740655.1 Gammaproteobacteria bacterium
GAGCACCGTCGTTGCGGCGGTGAGCTTTGCGATGAGCCGCCCTGTCGCGGGCATCGGCATCGCCATGCCGATCCTGGTAGCACCGGCGACTGCGGCCCTTGCGGGCCTCATCCTGGGGGGCGATGAAGGTCCGGCCCTGGCCTATATCTCGGGATCGCTGGGGGTGCTGATCGGCGCCGATCTCCTGCGCCTCTCGGACGTGCGGCGGTTGGGGATCCCGATCGCCTCCATCGGCGGGGCCGGCACCTTCGATGGGATCTTCGTCACTGGATTGGTCGCGGTGCTGCTGAGCTAGTCGAGGCCCAGGGCCCAGGGTGCGAGGGCGTAGCTCAGTAACGCCACCAGCAAGCCACCGACCAGATCGACCAGCACGCCGCTACGCGCCATCTGCGGGACGCTGATGTAGCCGCTGGAGTAGGCAATGGCGTTGGGCGGTGTTCCGGCCGGAAGCATGAAACCGAAGGACGCCGAGATCGTCGCGGCCAGCATCAACGGTGCCGGTGCTACCCCCAGCTCCCCGGCGCTGGCAGCGATAATCGGTAATAGGATGCTGGCGGTGGCTACATTGGAGGCGACCTCCGACATCGCGATAGTCACCAGACAGACCGCGGCGAAGACGAGTACCGGATCGAAGCGAGCCATGCCTTGCAGCGCTCCGGCTATCGATTGCGACAGGCCGCTGCGTTGGATCCCGTAGGCCATAGCAAACCCGCCGCCCAGCAGCACCAGCAAGGACCAGCGTAATTGCATGACACGCTGTATCGCCAGGGCCGAGCGCCACGGCCGCAGCGTGATGGGGAGGCCTAGGAGCAGCAGTGCAATGCTCATGGCGACCAGCGCGTCGCCGCTGTCCTGCTGGAGCAGCTTGGCGAGCGGCGCAGGCAACGTGGCGAGTGGCTGGCCGAGCACGTCCTCCCAGCCGAAGGGTAGCAGGTCCCACCAACCCGGCAGCGTGGCGAAGCCGAGGTCGAGGTCCTTGCGGAATACCCACAGGAGCGCCGCGGATAAGAAGGCCACGAGTGCCACGCGCTCGCCGCGGCTCATGCGCCCGAGCCCTTCGCGCTCGGCGGCAACGGCGCTACCGGTCGAGGTCCAGCCCTGAGCCGGCAGCGGCGCCGCGATTCGGACTAGATAAATCCACACCAACGGCAACGTCAAGGCCACGATCGGCAGTCCGACCTTGGCCCAGGTGACGAAATCCACGTCCCGGCCGTAGAGCACCTCCACCTGCCTGACGAATACCAGATTGGGCGCCGTGCCGATCTTGGTTCCGATCCCGCCGATGCTCGCCGCATAGGCCACCCCCAGCATCAACGCCAGGCCGAAGCGCCGCAGCCGGGGGTCCTGCGGCCCCGTCTCCTCCTCGACCTTGAGCAGCACGGCCATGGCGATGGGAAACATCATCACGGCGGTAGCGGTGTTGGAGATCCACAGGCTGACGAAGGCCGTGGCGAGCATAAAGCCCAGCACGATCCGGCGCGGACCGGCGCCGGCCCGCGCGATGATGGCGAGGGCGATACGCCGGTGCAGTCCCCATTGCTGCATGCAGGCGGCGATCATCATTCCGCCCAGGAATAGAAAATTGACCGGATCGACGTACTGCATGAGGACCTCGACCCAGGGTGCGCCGGCGAGTAGCGGAAAGCTCAGGAGGGGGAGGCAGGCGGTGAGCCCTAGACTGACGGGCTCGGTGATCCACCAGACGGTCATGAGTGCGACCGTGCCGGCCACCCAACTCGCCGCGCTGTCCAGCCCGGCGTCGGGTCCAAGCACCAAGCCGATGAGTAGGAAGAGTATCGGGCCCAGGACCAGGCCTAGTGCCTGGCGCAGCCCGTAGGGACGCATGATTGCCGCGGATATCTCGCCACGCTGGGATAGGGTCCGATCCCCGCGAGGGCGGGTTGGCCGCCTCCCGCAGGGTCAACGCGGGGCTAGGTTGGGGTGCTCGGGCCCCGCGCACGGAATGACACGGGGCTTGTTGTACGTCACACCAAGCGCTTACGGCACTCCAGCCGTATTTTCACAAGCGCTAGCGGTGTCGATGCCCGAGCCGCCCCGGCAAATGTCGGGACCGCTACCGCCGTGGAGCTTGTCGCGCCCGGCGCCGCCGCGGAGCGTGTCCCTGCCGCCTTCGCCGAACAGACGGTCCCGGCCGTTGCCGCCGCTAATGATGTCGTTACCGGGTCCACCGCAGATTATATCGTTACCACCGAGGCCGTTAATGACATCGCGGCCACCAAGGCCCGCGATGACATCCCGGCCGGCAGTCCCGGAGATAGTGTCGTTGCCGGGCGTGCCAAATACGCTTGCTTTAACGCCCCGACACGTGACATCGTTATCCACATTGGTAAGCATGACATCGGAGGGATCGAAGGCATTGTAAACCGGATCGGCGCTGGTGATCGGGCCTACCGCGATCGCGTACGGCACGTTAAGGTCGCGGATGTTGTCATCCACACCGGTAACCGTGACCGTTTGCGGTACGTTCCAGCCCCCCGGCGTGAAGGCGAGGGCCGCAGGGCTGACCGTGCCTTCGCTCGCATCCGC
>JBOIDW010000272.1:0-2173 GCA_050740655.1 Gammaproteobacteria bacterium
GCTCCACGCTGTCCGTGTATCCGGCCGCCTCGCTTCCTTTGCTCGCTTCCCAGCGCGGGCTCCCCTATGTGATCACAAATAGCGGGGGCATCCGTCGGTGAGCCTGCGAATGGAAGGCGATGTCCTCGACACTTTCCCCCAGCCGTCGAACGAGCCCTTAAGGCCGGTTGATGCGGGAGAAATGCCTTCCGGATGACATCCCGGGCTTAAGGCATACCAGACGCTCGCCGATCTAAGGGTGACCGTTGCGCATGCGGGGCGCTTGGAATGGATTGGGCTCCGCCCGGGCCGCGACGGATCGAGAGCGTGGTTTGTGCCATCCTTGCTCGCGCATGGAGGAAGCCTTGGGGTCGGGGGGCTACACGCTTTGCGTTGTGCCGGAACTTTTGGGGGGGTGGTGAAATTACCGGAGCCCTGCGCCGGTCGCGGTGGATATTCCCATCGCCTTGAAGATGCGCTCCTGCTATGTCAGCGCCCCTCACATCAAATCGTGGTTCTTCCGCGAATTGATCTTGCGCCACAACCAACCCACTGCGGCTCCCATGGCGAAAGTTACTCCCAGAAGCACTATCTCCGGGCTCGATAGAGATAAAGAGCCCATCGACGACTGCGGTTTAGGAGGACACACAACACCAGCGAGCTCTTGGGTGGTGATCTGTGTCATCTGTGGGATTTCTTCGATGCCGTAGACGCAAACCTCACCGCTCGGTAAGGCACAAAATCGTTCGCGAGGACACTGGGTTAAGATTTTTTGTTCCGCCCCTTCCCCGCAGCGAGCTCCCGCCCCCTTTAGGACCTTGATCGTGACCTCCGGATACTTGGAAATCTGCTCTGGCATACGACACCTCCGTCAGGATTTATCATCATGGCGCTCCTGAACCACTCGCTCTCCTATCCGTTTAGAGCTTAAGATTCACCATGTGCTGCATCCCAGCTCTTCCTTGCCCTGGAATTATGCGCGCGTCCTATGCAGACAAACATCAAGCTCGACAGGCGGTTTGGGATATGCTGGTGGATAGCCGCACCGCGCGTTTCCCTGCTTGCGCACCCGCTGTTCGACCAACTTAAGCGCATCAAGGTCAACCCCGACCCACTCTGCACGCGAGCCGCTTGCAGTCTAAGCTCGGGCAGTTGTTCGTAAGCTACGGCTTTGCCGAGGGATGGGCGCACTATACCGAGGAGCTGATGTGGGAGACCGGGCTGGGTGAGGGTGATCCGAAGATCCACATCGGCCAATTGCTCGACGCCCTGAGGCGGGACGTGCGTTTTCTCTCCGCGCTCGGGTTGTATACGGGGGGCATGACGTTGAAAGAATCGGAACAGATGTTTCGCGAACTCGCGTATCAGGACGCCGGCAATGCCAGGCAACAGGCGGCACGCGGCACATTCGATCCGGCCTATCTAAACTACACCCTGGGAAAATTGATGATCCGAAAGCTGCGCGAGGAATGGACCTCATCCCGTGGCGGACGCAGGGCCTGGAGGCCATTTCATGACACATTCCTCTCTCATGGTGGACCGCCGATTCCGCTCGTTCGGAAGGCCGTGATCGGACCCAATGCCGGGCCACCCCTCTAATGGGGACTTAGGCTTAAGCCGGCAATGACCCCCCGGTTCTGTCGAATCTGCGGCGATTTGGCGGTCGGATCTGGTTGAAGGTGACGTTCAAATCGGGCAGGCGTGCAAAGTGTAATGTCCATCCGATGGTTGGATTCGCGCTCGTCGCTTCGAATGTCGGAATCGGTGGATCCAGCCACTCCAGGCTCTTCTACTAAGCCAGTGGAATGGAAGCTCGCCGCGTAAGCCGCTCACGAGTTGGCCACAAGCCGCGCTGCCAGTCCGGGTGCCAGGCGCATGAGCCAGGGAAGATACCTTACCTGGCCGACGAACACCTCGTCACGCCCGCGCTCGATTGCGCGTAGCGTCGCATCCACCACCGCCGCCGGACTCGTCTTGCGCCCGCGTATATTGGCGGTCAGCGGCGTATCGACGAACGGCGGTAAGGTTTCAACTACACGGATCCCGCTGCCATCGAGCTGATAGCGAAGGGCGCGGGTAAACGCGCGTAGACCGGCCTTGGTGGCCGAATAGATAGGTGCGCGACGAGCAGGCAGCAATGCATAGCCCGAGGTGACCATTAGTATCAATGGTTCGCGACCCTCCCGGAGCAGAG
>JBOIDW010000273.1:0-12050 GCA_050740655.1 Gammaproteobacteria bacterium
GTACTAAGGACACGTATACCGCCGTAGTCAAGAAATCAGGTGACTGGTGGATTGGTTGGATCGAAGAGGTTCCTGGAGTCAACTGTCAGGAGTCCTCGCGCGATGAATTGATCGAAACCTTGCACATTACGCTTAAGGAGGCGCTGGAGTTCAACCGCCGTGAGGCGATCGAGGCAGCAGGAGAGGGCTATGATGAAGAATCTATCGCCCTATGAAGTGGGGCGATTTGCTGCGTCACCTAAGGGCTCACGGCTGCGATTACTGCGTGAAGGTGGGCGGCATTCGTGGTGGCACAACCCGAATCAGAACAAGCGTTCCTCGGTTCCGCGCCACAACGAGATCGACGATCTACTCGCAAACAAAATATGCAAAGATTTGGGGATACCTCCAGTGAAATGACCGCTAACCATGCGCGCCACTCGGACGCGGCAAACAGCGCCGCGCCGGTGACCTTTTGTCGTTATCGCGCCGAGACAAGCTCGGTGCTTCTTGCGGGGTGGAAGTCTGTGCGCCGGGAGACCGGCAAGGAGTAGGTGGTGAAGTCCGCTGCACTGAAGGTTTAGCAAGCCACAGTGGCACCGAGTCATGCGCCGGTATCCGCGAGGGTAACGGCGAAGCGTTGACAGGTGAGCACAGGGGCCAGCCCTTGAGCCGCGAAAAACCCTCATCCCGGGTGCCGACACATTGGACTTTGTGGAAGGCTACAGGAACGGGCGTGCTATTGCGAGCGCCCGTTCGACCCGGCGCGGTCGAAGACCCTGGCACGTGTGGACGCTCTTGGTACGGGAACCGGGAGGGCTTGGGTTTGGCCGGCGTGGTATTGCCGGTCCGTGCCGGGAAGGCGAGGAGCCGTAGCCGGTAATGTACGGACCCAAGCCGTCAGACCCTGCCATAGTAGCGATGAAGCCGACGAACAAGGCCGGTGGTATGACGGCGGCGGAGTCGGTGGAGCCAAGGGTGGGGGCCGAGGGAAACGTGAACCAGCAAAGCACGCACCGGACGCAGATCCGGGCTCGCGTGTCACAGGCGCTGGGACGCGTACGTCAAGCCTATCCAACGCTTCGACGTATGGTGGGCCTCAAGGGCTCCGGTTGGCTACCCCGGTGGCCTTTCCTCGCTAGCCGACGCCGTGGATCGCCGTCGCCTGTCCAAGCCTTCGTGTCCGGCGCGGCTGATCTTGTTTCGTTATCGCATCAAGAGAAGCGTGGCGTATCTTGCTTAGTGAAAGTTCCGGTCGGGTAAGGCTTAGCCACCCGTCCGGTAGAATATTTCGCGGGGGATTCCCCGGCGTGCGGTAACGGCCGGGCGTTCATGATGGTTCTGCCCTCATCAAGGCCAAGCTGCATCCGCAACGGGCGGGCGGCCTCACTCGACGGGAAGCACAGTATAGGCGGTTCGACAAATCAACCGAAAGAGAGAAAGCATATGACAGTTAAATCGATACCTGACGGTTATCATAGCGTAACCCCGTATCTGAGTATTAAAGGTGCGGCGGATGCCATCGAGTTCTACAAGCGGGCGTTTGGCGCGAAGGAACTGTTTCGTCTGGTTGCGCCAGGCGGAGAGATTGGGCACGCCGAAATCAAGATAGGCGATTCACCTATCATGTTGGCCGATCCGTGTGAAGAGGGGGCATTCCGCAATCCACGGGCGCTGGGCGGCTCGTCGATTGGCCTGCATGTTTACGTCGAGGACGTGGATGGCCTGTTCGCGCAGGCCGTCCGTGCGGGGGCAAAGGTAGTTAAACCGGTGCAAGATCAGTTTTATGGTGACCGCACGGGTACGCTGGAGGATCCCTTCGGGCATGTTTGGTTTCTAGCCACCCATAAGGAAGACCTTACGCCGGAGGAAATCAATGCGCGTGCAGAGGCACTGTTCAAGCGCGGTGACGCTTAAATGATAGGGGGCGCGGCCACCAACGCGTGGTAAGTCCCAGAATCGCTAGAGGCGGTGCTCAGTCAAGCGGTATCGGTTCCTTCGCGCCATGATTCCGTACGGCGTTCGTCAACACGCCCTTGTCCAGATGCCGGATGAGATGGGCACGTTCGGCGGCCTTGCTATCGTGGGTGACCATGATGATGGTCTTGCCCAGCTCGCGATTCAACCGCTCAAGCAAGGTCAGGACCTCTTCGGCGGAATGGCGATCGAGATCGCCGGTCGGCTCGTCGGCGACGATGAGCGTCGGATCGGTCACTACGGCGCGGGCGATGGCGACGCGCTGTTGCTCGCCGCCCGAGAGCTGCGAGGGATAATGGTCGAGGCGATGCGAGAGCCCGACCATGTCCAGCACCAGCCGGACGTGGGCACGCCGCTCGCGCGCCCTCAAACCGGTCAGCAGCAAAGGGAGCTCGACGTTTTCGAAGGCGGTCAACACCGGCATCAGATTATAGAACTGGAAGATGAAACCGATGTTACCGGCCCGCCAGCGCGCCAGCTCGGCCTCGGACAGGGTGGTGATCTCGATGCCCGCGACGCGGACCGAGCCGGCGTCCGGGCGGTCGATCCCGGCGATGAGATTGAGCAGCGTGCTCTTGCCCGAGCCCGACGGCCCCATCAAGGCGAGCAGCTCGCCCTCCTCGATGTCGAGCGTGATATCGATCAGCACCGTAATGCCTTGGTTGCCGCGCCGGTAGGATTTCGATACGTCACGGACCGAGACCAGCACCGCCATGCGGATCAATCTGTGGTCAAGAGTTGTCGATGGAGACGGTTGCGCCGTCATCGAGCTCGCGCGGCGGGTCGATCACCACTTGATCGCCGTCCGCGAGGTCGCCTCGCACCGCGACCTGCTCCATGAGCCTCGCGCCGCGCGTGACGGGTACCGCTGAGACCTTGGCATCGCGCACCACGAACACCACATCGCGCCCGTTGCGCGCCACAATGGCCCGTGGCGGCACCACGGTGACCGCTTGCCGGTCGGCGGGTTCCGGGTCTTTGGAGAGGAACCCCACCTTGGCGCTCATCTCCGGCAGGATGCGCGGGTCTTGGTCGATAAACTCGATCTTGGCGATCACCGTGGCCTTGCTGCGATCGACGGTGGGGACGATGCTCCGCACGGCGCCGCGCAGCCTTGCGTCGGGCAGCGCGTCGAGCTGAACCTCCGCGGGTTGGCCGATGTGCACGCTGCCGAGATTGGTCTCGGCGACGTCGGCCTCGACTTGCAGCGAACCCATATCCGCCATCGACACCACCGCGCCCTTCGATTGCGTGGTCGATCCGAAGGGCGCGACCACGTCGCCGACGTTGGCGTATTTGCGAAGAATAACGCCATCGAAGGGCGCGCGGATCACGGTATATTCGACCGCGACCTCCGCCTCGCGGTGCGCGGCCCGGGCGGCGCGGATCGCGGCCTGGGCACTGGTTATGCCCGCAGCGGCCTTGTCGTGCCGGGCACGCGCGGCATCGTAGACCTCGCGGGTGATGTAACCCTTGCCGATCAGCTTCGCGGCGCGTGCCAAGGCCAGCGCGGCATCCGTGTGCTCGGCCCGGGCCTCGATCAGGCGCGCCTCCTCGACGGCGATATTGGCCTCGTGGCGTTTGGCCGCCGCGACCAGATCGCGGTTCTCCAAACGGGCCAGCACCGCGTCGGCGGTCACGGTGTTGCCTTCCTCGACCGCCATGGACTCGATCCGCCCGGTGGCCTTGGAAGCGACGTCGGCCTTGCGTTGCGGAACGACGTAGCCGGTGGCATTGAACTGCACCAGGGCCTGCGAGGGGAAGGCGGTCGCCACGCTCTTGACCTGCACGGCGATAGGTCTCGCCAGGTAATAGACGGTGCCGCGCCAGCTTGCGACGAGCACGATGGCCAATAGATAAGGCCAGCGGCGACGGGCGCGCGGTGCGCCACCCGGCCCCGGCTTGACGTTGCGATTGATCTTGATGCTATCGAGACGCTCGCCTGACAATGACTTACCCTATCGGCCCGGCACGCATAAAGCGGGCAAGTCTAGCGTATCTCGACGACCGAGACGTACGAGGGCGCCTATCGAATCCATCAGGGCCTATTCATTGACGTAAGCGCGATAGCGCGAGGTCGATGAGGCGCCGGTTGCCGGAGGTCAAGCTCGCGTTGCCGCCGGCGACTATGTTCGATCGTTTCGCCAGCTCCGCGGCCTCGCGCGGATAGCCTTGTTGTAGCCGCAATGCCGCGAGTCGATGCCACAGCCAGCCATTACTCGGCGCGATGCGCAGGGCGCGCTCCAAAGCGAGCGCGGCATGCTCACCCTTGCCGGCCTGGGCCAGTTGACGCGCGCGCTCGAGCAGCGCCTGGACCGCAGCGCCCGGCCCTTCGATAGGTCTTGCCGCGGGCCGCTCACTGTGCGCAGCCGCAGGCGCAGGGACCGGATCCGGATCAGGCCTTTCGTGTGTCGCACCCGGCTCGACCGCATGGACGAGTAGTGCCATCAGGCCTATCCATCGCAAGGTCGCGGGGCTCATCGCGATGGACCCACGCTCAGGTCCGGCGCATAGAACGGACAGGGCGCGAAACCGCCCGGGGCATGCGCCGCGATGAACGGGTAGCGTCGTGCGCCGGGGCAGGCGGCCGTGGTCGCCAGACCGGTCCGATCATCCACCCAGTACCAGCCGATCCCCGCCGGCGCGCCCATGGCCAGCCGCCTGGGCGGGTGCTCGCGCATGAGGTCCAGCCACACCTCCAAGGCACCGCTTGCGCCGCTCAATCCGGTGGACAGATTGTCGTCGCGTCCCAGCCAGACACTGGCCAACAGGTCCTCTCCAAAGCCCACGAACCAGCTATCGCGCAAATCGTTGGTGGTGCCGGTCTTGCCGGCCAGCGGCATAGCGGAGCGCAGCACCGCGCCCACTCGACTTGCGGTGCCGGATTGCGCGACCTCGGTCATGAGATATTTGATGAGATAGGTTGCGGCGGGATCGGAGCGCTGCCGTACCGAGAGCGCATAGCGGTGCAAGGGCTCGCCGGTGCCGGTGACGACCTCGCGGATGGCACGCAAGGGACTGTAAAATCCCCCGCTCGCCATCGTCTGGTAGATCTGAGTTACCTGCAGGGGCGAAAGATCGACGCTGCCGAGCAGCAATGAGGGATACTCCGAGATCGAGCCGGTGACACCGAGCAGCTTGAGGGTCCTGCTCACGTTCTTGACCCCGACGTCCAGGCCCAGGCGTAGCGTGGCGAGGTTATAGGACTTGGCCAGGGCCGTGCGCAAAGAGACGCTACCGTGGAGCCTGTTGTCGTAGTTCTTGGGAAACCACGGCCGGCCTCGTTCATCGATCAAGCGCACCGGGGCATCTTGCAGCGGAGTCATGACGTGATAACGCCAGGGCCGTGACAAGGCGGTGAGGTATACCATCGGTTTGACTAGCGATCCGATGGGACGCTTGGCGTCCAGCGCGCGATTGAAGCCCGGATAGCGCGGGTTGCGGTCTGCGACGATGGCCTGGACCTCCCCCGTCTGCGTGCTCGCGACGATCAGTGCGCCTTGCAGCTTCGCCTTGCCGACGTTGTGCCGTGCCTCGAGGTCCTTGATGCGCCTGGGCAAGACGTGCTCGGCGCGTTCTTGCAGCGCGGGGTCCAGCGTCGTGAAGATCTGCAAGCCCGCACTGCGCAGGTCCTCTTCTTTATAGAATGCGCGCAACTGGCGCCTCACCAGCTCCAGAAACGCCGGGTACGGCGGCATGGCAAGACGGCGATTGGCGATCACGTCCAGCGGCCTTGCGAGATAGGGTTTCGCCTGGGCGTCGCTCAGCATGCCGTCCTTGACCATGAGCGTGAGCACATGGTCGCGCCGCGCGCGCGCCCGCTCCGCGTGGCGCCTGGGGTTGTATAGCGAGGCGCCACGCACGAGCCCGGCGAGGAGTGCCATCTGATCCAATCTCAGCTCCTGGAGCGGCCGCCCGAAATAGAACAGCGAAGCGAGGGCAAAGCCATGTATGGCGCGAGGGCCATCTTGACCTAAATAGACCTCGTTGAGATAGACCTCGAGGATCTCCTGTTTGGTATAACGCCACTCGAGGATCAGGGCCATAATGGCTTCATTGACCTTGCGCGCAACGGTGCGCTCGGCGTTCAGATAAAAATTCTTGACCAGTTGCTGGGTGAGCGTGCTACCGCCCTGCCGCAGGCCGCCGGCACGCAGGTTCTCGAAGGTGGCGCGCGCGACGGCGATCGGATCGATACCGAAATGGCGATAGAAGTTCTTGTCCTCGGCGGCCAGCAGGGACAAGATGAGATTCTTGGGCACCTCCGCGATGCGCAGCAACACGCGGTCCTCATTGTGCGTGGGATAGATGCGGGCAATCTCGACCGGCTCCAGACGCTCAAGCGCCAAGGGTGTTCCGTCGGCCCGTGCGAGCCGGCTCAGTTGTCGGCCGCTGAAGCTCAAGGCGATGGGCTGCGAGGGCTCGGGGCCATCCCAGAATTTGAAGCCGCGCGTGATGATACGCAGCGACTCGCCTACCACGGCGTACTGGCCCGGACCGGCCGGTGCCTCGACCCTTTGATAACCGAGTGCGTTCAGCTCATCGACCACGTCCGCACGGCTCGCGGCAAGTCCCGCATAGAGGTCCAAGGGCCGCGCATAGACGCGTGCCGGCAACGCCCAGCGCCGTCCGTCGAGCTGGCTGCGGATCTGCTGATCGAGACTAGCGATCCAGGCGGCGATGGCCAACAGCAGGATGAGCGCGACCTTCGCGAGTGCCCGGCGTAGTCGTGGTGATTGGAGGCCTGGTCTGATCAATACACTTCAATACACTGGGGCTGTGACGGGTGATGCATGCCGCCGCGCCACGCACCCATGCATTGCGATGAGTAAGCGCAGCGGGCTGCGAGGCTGCCATTCTACCCTACCGTTACATAAAGTTGCGGGAAGGCTACGGGGAGCACCCGTCGAGCGCGGACCATGCGCTTAGCTTCTAGAAATCCCTGCTCCCCGCCATTGCCGCAGCGCCGCAATCGGGCAGACGGATAATTTCTTTAGAGCACAGCGACGGCTATCTTGGGGCGACGGATTGCTGCGCGGGCCGGCCTTTTCTCGAGCAGGCCCCGCTCGGCATCGGCAAGAAAGGTGGGGAAGGGCCTTGACCCGCCTCATCCCCACCACGGTTGAGTGCTGCTTGAAACGAGCGTCGAACAGTCGAGGATTACGCCGCGCAGCGTAGGCGGCGATTATCGGTAACGATCGACCTCCCTACCGATACACCCCTCGCGTTCGCGATTACATCATACGTTTCTTCTTTGCCCTTTTCTTGCGGGTCTTCTTCGTCGTGACCTTCTTTACCGCTGCTGCTCTCGTCTTCTTCTTGCCTGCCTTTTTCTTACCCACCTTCTTCTTCGAAGCCTTCTTCTTGCTTACGGCCATATTCAACCCCCATGTGTTAGTTGGAAGACGATCTTGAGATACCACGCAAGATCGTAATCTTATATACATCACATTCTTCAACTATGCAATAGTCCTATCCGATGAAACGATCAATCGATCGATCTCTCGGACCATGCTTCCACACTACGGGTGGTACGCACAGCTCAGCATAAGCACGGTTGGAGAGCCACGATCACGCCGATGCAAGCACCGCAGCGATGCGTTCACCAACCTCGCCAACCTCGCCCAGGCCATCCACGCGGATATAGCGCGGCCCGTTGGCATCGCTGCGATCCGCGTAGTAGTGCACTAGCGGCTCGGTTTGACTGTGATACACCCGTAAGCGTTGGCGTACCGTGTCCTCGCGATCGTCATCGCGCTGCACCAAGGGCTCGCCGGTAGCGTCGTCTTGCCCGGTAACCTTGGGAGGATTGAAGAGTAGGTGATAGCTGCGGCCCGAGGTGGCATGGATGCGGCGTCCGGAAAGACGGCGCACGATCTGTTCGTCATCGACGTCGATCTCGATAACGAAATCGAGGCCTACGCCGATCCGATCGAGCCCCTCGGCCTGCGGGATGGTGCGCGGAAAGCCATCGAAGAGAAAGCCGTTTCTGCAATCGGCCTGCGCGATACGTGCGCTGACCAGTCCCAGAATAATGTCGTCCGAGACCAGCTTGCCCTCGTCCATGACGCGCTTGGCCCGGCGGCCCAGCGGCGTGCCGGCCGCGACCGCGGCGCGTAACATATCGCCGGTGGAGATCTTTGGGATCGCATAACGACGGCACAAGAGGTCCGCCTGGGTACCCTTGCCGGCGCCCGGGCCGCCTAACAGAATCATACGCATGAGTCGTACTCCGAATTTTCGTGGGTTGGATATCTCGGCCCTGCTGTTCCCGACGGCTTTAAC
This sequence comes from Gammaproteobacteria bacterium, assembly GCA_050740655.1. Classification (GTDB taxonomy): domain Bacteria; phylum Pseudomonadota; class Gammaproteobacteria; order JACCXJ01; family JACCXJ01; genus JBOIDW01. The sequence continues at coordinate 8,242 of JBOIDW010000273.1, forward strand.
AGCGAGTAGGGTTGTGGGAACATAGGCTGCCAGGTTGCGTGGCGCCGTGCGCGCACCCCGGCCAATGTAGCGCTAACCCAATCTTTAAGGAATCACTATGACCGCGAGAAATGTCTTACCGATGGCCATCTGCCTGGCCTTTGTCACCCCAGTCTATGCGGAGAAGGACGTCACGATCTCCAGCGAGCGCGAGAAGCTGAGCTATGCGATCGGCATCCAGGTCGGCCAGACCCTCATGCGCCAGGGCGTGGAACTGGACACGCGTGCCTTTAGCTTGGCGGTAGAGGATACGGTAGCGGGCCGCGCACCGCGCTTGGACGAAGCGGAGCGCCGGGCCGTACTGCAACGGCAGGCCGAGATCGTGCAGCAGACGCAGGTGAAGAAAGCGGGTGAGAATCTCGCGGCCGGAAAGGCGTTCCTGGCGGAGAACAAGAAGAAGAAAGGCGTGCAGGAGCTGCCGAGCGGCCTGCAGTACAAAGTGGTAAAGGATGGAGAGGGCGCCCAGCCCAAGCCGACCGATACGGTGAAGGTGAATTACCGGGGTACGCTGACCGACGGTACGGAGTTCGATAGCTCGGAACGCGCCGGCGGTCCCGTGCAGGTTCAATTGAACGGCGTCATCAAAGGCTGGCAGGAGGCCTTGGCGCTGATGAAAGAGGGCGCCAAGTGGCAGATCTTTGTGCCTCCCGATCTGGCCTATGGCGACCGAGGCACAGGCTCGACCATCGAGCCTAACCAGGTCCTCATCTTCGAGGTCGAGCTATTGGCCGTCAATCCGAAGAGCTAGTCGGATCGCGAGGCGATGGTTGTTCCATCTTCTGCAAACGTAGGCCGCGTTGAGGCCTTGATCGAGATCGCCGAGCGTCTGGCGGTGGAGATCCATCCACGCCGCGCGGCGCACACGCATTATTCGCTGGACAGCTCGCTGGATCGCGATCTGGGCTTGGATAGTCTAGGCCGGGTCGAACTGGTGGCGCGCATCGAGGCGCAGCTCGCGATCGCGGTGCCCGAAGACGTGGTAGCCTCGGCGGAAACCCTGCGCGATCTGTTGCTCGCGTTTTCCACCCCGGCGCATGCCGAGATCCACAGCGTGCGCCACGCGCCGGCACCCGAGGCCGGAGCCGGCCATCCTCAAGCGGCGCAGACGCTGCTCGAGGTCCTTGCATGGCACGTGGCGCGCCATCCCGATCGCAATCACATTACCTTGCTGAAGCCGGATGGCGTCGATGAGCCGGTGAGTTACGGCGAGTTGCTCCATGAGACGCGCGACGCGGCGGGCGCCTTGCAGCAGCGCGGTATCAAGCCCGGGGACAAGGTGATGATCATGCTCCCCACCTCGCGCGACTATTTCGTGAGCTTTCTCGCCGTGCTGTGGGCCGGCGCGGTGGCCGTGCCGATCTACCCGCCGGCGCGCGTGAATCAGTTGCAGGACCACGTGCGCCGCCATCGCACGATCGCGGAAAGCTCGGGCGCGCGTATGCTCATCACCGTGCCCGAGGCGCGCGGTATCGCGCGCCTCCTCAAGCTCCAGACCGATACGTTGCGCACCGTGCTCACCGTCGACCAACTGCGCGAGGAGGGGCATGCCTGCCCGCCGTTCGCGGCGCGCGGCGATGACGTGTGTTTTCTACAGTACACCTCGGGCAGCACCGGTAATCCCAAGGGGGTGGTGCTGACCCATGCCAATCTGCTCGCCAACGTACGCGCGGCGGGTCAGGCCTTGCAGGCCGGTACTGGCGACGTGTTCGTCAGTTGGCTGCCGCTCTACCATGACATGGGCCTGATCGGCGCATGGTTCGGGACGCTCTATCACGCGACGCGACTGGTCATCATGCCGCCGCTCTCGTTCCTCACCCGTCCGCAGCGCTGGCTTTGGGCCATCCACGAATATCGCGGCACCCTCTCGGCGGCGCCGAACTTTGCCTATGAACTGTGTTTGAAGCACGTCCGCGACTCGGACCTCGAGGGACTCGATCTGAGCAGTTGGCGCTGGGCGATGAATGGCGCGGAGCCGGTACACCCCGAGACCCTGCGGCGTTTCATCGAACGCTATGCGCGCTACGGGCTGCGCCGCGAAGCGCTTGCACCGGTGTATGGCTTGGCGGAATGCTCGGTGGCGCTCACCATCCCGCCGCCGCAGCGCGGCCCGCTCATCGATCGCGTCGATCGGCGCAGCTTTTCCGAGCGCGGTCTGGCGGTCGCCGCCGGCGCGCAGGAGGAAGCGGTGCTTGAATTCGTCGCCTGTGGCCAACCCATCCCCGCTCACGAGGTCCGCATCGTCAACGAGCTGGGCAGCGAGTTGCCGGAGCGGCGCGAGGGACGCTTGCAGTTTCGCGGCCCCTCCGCGACCTCGGGCTATCACGGCAATCCCGAGGCCACTGCGAGCTTGCTCAAAGGCGAGTGGTTGGAGCCGGGGGATCTCGCTTATATCGCGGAAGGCGACGTCTATATCACGGGCCGGGTCAAGGACGTGATCATCCGTGCCGGCCGTAATATCTATCCGCACGAGATCGAGTCGCTGGTGGGTAACGTCGCCGGGGTCCGCCGCGGGCGCGTGGCGGTCTTCGGCAGCCCCGATCCCGACAGCGGTACGGAGCGCCTGATCGTGTTTGCGGAGACCACTCGGCGCGATGAGCCCACGCTGGAGGCGATACGTGCGGAGATCAACGAGACGGTGACCGATCTGATCGGCGGTGCGCCCGAGGACATCGCTTTCGCGCCGCCCGGCACCGTGCTCAGGACCTCCAGCGGCAAGATCCGCCGCAGCGCCTGCCGCGAGATCTACGAGCAGGGTCTCATCGGTCAACGCCAGCCCTTGCGCTGGCGGCAGATGCTGAATCTCTTTGCCGGTGCGCTGCAACCGACGCTCAAACGCTGGCGCCGCGACCTGCTGAGCTACGCTTACGGCGCTTATGCCTGCCTGGTGTTCGCTTTATTGATGCCGCTCATCTGGACGCTGGTCGTACTGCTACCGCGCGAGACCTGGCGCTGGGCCGTGCTGCGCAGCGCGGCGCCCGTGCTGTTCGGATTGCTGGCCATGCCGTGCCGCGTCACCGGAACGGACAAGCTTCCGGCCCAGGGCCAGGCGGCCGTTTACGTGGCCAACCATGCGAGCTATCTCGATTCGTTTTTCCTGGTCGGGTTTTTTCCGCGCAGGGTGAGCTACGTGGCCAAGGCGGAGTTGACCCAGTCCCGCGTGATGCGCCTGTTCCTGGAACGGATCGGTACGGAGTTCGTGGAGCGCTACGACCTGCAAAAGGGCCTGGCCGACGCGCGGCGCATCGCTGATCGTTTGGCGGCAGGCCGCTCCGTGCTCTTCTATCCGGAAGGCACTTTTACGCGCATGCCCGGGTTGTTACCGTTTCAGATGGGGGCCTTCATCGCGGCGGCCGAGAATGAGGTGCCGTTGGTGCCGGTCGCGCTATGCGGGACGCGCAACCTGTTGCGCGCGTACCGCTACCTGCCCATGCCCGGCGAGGTGATGATCAAGGTCGGTACGCCCATCGACACCCGTGCGATCAAGCAGGAGCACGGCGGCGACGTGTGGAAGACCGCCGTGGCGCTGCGTAATATTGCGCGCGCCTTTATCGTCGCGGAATGCCGGGAGCCGGACCTCGCTCATGAGCCGACACCCCGTTGGGATTAACCGCGCCGAGATTAGGGGCATCCTGTAACAATTCGAATAGGATCTTCCGTCTCAAGTGTCGAACAAATCCACGTCAACAACTATACTGACAATGGGCATTACTTACGCTTTTACTGACGTCATGCCGGCGAAAGCCGGCATCTGGAATGAGTAGGGGCACGGC
>JBOIDW010000274.1:0-5659 GCA_050740655.1 Gammaproteobacteria bacterium
CAAGCCATCCTCGATGCGCGACAACTCGATCTGTACGCGGGCGCGTTCGGCGCGCTCGTCGCGATAGCCTTGCCATAGGCGCGCACCGGCGGCGAGCGGTGCCTGGATGAACAGGGGTACGGCAAGCGGGAGCCACAGATGCAAGCGCACAAAGGCCACGTAGCTCAGCGCCAGGTAGGCGCTAGCCGTACCGGCCAGTACCGGCAAGGCGGATCGGGTGGAGACACGCGTGACGAGCTGCGCGAGCAGCACCGACCAGACGGCGATGAACAGCAGGTGCAAGACCATCGGCAACGTCCGCAGGGCGTTCTGTTCGAGCAGGTTGGCGAAGGCCGTGGCGGAGATCTCGACACCGCTCGAGCGTCCGTACACGGTTTGGAACTGGTCGTGTACCTCGCCGGTCCAGGCACTGGAGTAACCCACGAAAACCGCCCTTCCGCGTAACCCGGTAGCGACATCGCCCGCCGCATCGGCGCATGCCCCGGCAAGTACACACTGATAGGAGTATGTCTTAAGCGTACCGGGCGGACCATAATGGTTGAGCTGGAGGGTGTCGGGCCCGCCCATGGCCCGGATTAGCGCCAGCAAGGCGCTGCGTGCCCCTGCATCGAGATGGCGTCCATTGGCGATCGCCTGCGTAACGGCGTGTGCCAGGGACGCATGGCTCGTGAGCAGACGGCGTAGACCCATGGTAATGTGGGGCAGGTGTTCCGTGCGCAGCAGATCGATTAGCTCCAATACTTCGGGTGACGCGGGTTGCGCCGTGCTCAGCGCCTTGATGAGCGAGCGAAAATATGGCCTGTTGTACGCGAGCAGTGCGGCCAGCGGCATCGTCGGCAGGGTTTCTTCGAACCCCGGATCCCAGAGCCATACCTGATCGGTACGGCTCCACCCCTCGGGCACCAGGAATGGTGCGAGCATCGCCGCCGGCTTGGCGAACAGCGGCAGGGGTTTCTTGGAGATCTCCTGTTGGCAGAGGGCGACGGAGCCGCGTGGATCGACGATCTCCCGACAGGCCGTGGGGTATCGATGCTGCAGCAGGATGACGTTGCCCGCCTTTTCAATGGCGCGCGCGAAGGCCAGGTCTCCGGAGCCGTCGCGGGTCTCGGTGAAATGGAAATCGAATATTACGGCACGGGCCTCGTTGAGCCGATCCAGGAGTTGTGCGTGATGGCTGCGCGACCATTTCGCGAGCGCGTCCGGCAGGCGAAGGTCGCGCATGGTCTTCCGATCGATCAGCACGACCGCGACCTCGGGCGGGGGCTCGCGAACCCCGCGCAAGCCGTACAGCAGATTCAATCCGAGGTGGATCTCCAAATCCGCATCCGCGTCGCCGATCCACGGCAGCACTGCGACGAGGATGCCCGCGCCCGCAAGTACCAGCGACAGTAGCGTAGCGCTGGGCCGCCCCGAGCCTCGCCGGCCCGCTACCCTGCTCGCCTCATTCACGATTGCGTATTGTATCGGTGCTCGTGTCCAACCCCTGCGCGGGCAAGCACGGGGCGGCAAGTACGCCCGCCGGAACCGTTTGTCAGGCCGGGAATAGCGGCCCGCTCCCACTATTATAGGACTCGCTGTTGCATAGATTCTCGCTTGTAACTTCCTGCACAAAACCACTTCTACAACGCCGTTTGCATCGGAATCGACTTCGTCATGCCGGCAGGGATTGCCGGCATCTAGGACGCAGGACGCCATATACGTCCCGACGATAACGTGACATTCATCAAGCATAGCCCTTATTCCGCGCGCCCACGGCGCACCCGATGCCCGCTTGGGAAGGCGATGGCTGCAAGCGCCTGGTCGGGCGCTACTTTCGCATCGGAGTGGTCGCCCGACGTAATCCCGACCGTCGCAAAATGTTGGGGTTCATTGCATTCACCCCAACCTACGGGCTCTGAACGGCGGGACGGGCGAGGATAAGTGCAGCGGTGGGGAGACAGTCAAAACATGCCCGTAAGAAGACTTTGTCGTTAACCGTTCAGGACGGATTAACCGCACCCATCGGACTAATTCACCGATGGAGGGAGATCCCGTTCCATAAGATCGGTACTCACCGCCGCGGACGCATGCGTGCTCTAGCCGGCTCTTCTCAGGCGCTGCCATAGGTAATAGGCCGGCAGCCCGGCCAACACCAGCACCAGCCCGGTCACGGCATTGAAGCGGGTCTTTTCCGCCATGAGCAAGACCACACAGATAAAGCCGGCGACGACGATGTAGGCCATCGGCAGCCAGGGATAGCCAAAGGCGCGATAAGGTCGCACGGCGTGCGGGCGTTTGCGCCGCAGGACCATGAGGCCGGCAATCGTCGCGATATAAAAGACCAGCACCGTGAAGATGATGTAATCGAGGAGGTTGCCGTAGAGATTGCCGTACGCACCGCTCGCCGGATCGTAGGTGCGCGGCAGGGTCAGCACGATGGTCCATAGCGCTTGCAGCAGCAGGGCGATGCCGGGCACGCGAAAGCGGTTTAACCGGCCGATCGGCCTGAACAATAGACCGTCCCGGGCCATGGAGAAATACACGCGGGCCCCGGCCAGGATCATGCCGTTGTTGCAGCCGAAGCAGGACACCATGATGGCGATGGCCATGATGAGCTCGGCATTCGCGCCCATGATGGCCTCCGCGGCGACCACGCCGACCCGGTCCTGCGGCGCGGTCTGTATGGCCTCTATAGGCAATGCGCTGAGATACACGACGTTGGCGAGGACGTACAGCAGTGTGACCACGCCGACACCCAGCGCCATGCTGAGCGGGATGTTGCGCTCGGGGTCTTTGACCTCCCCGGCCGTGAAGGTGACGTTGTTCCAGGCATCCGCCGAGAACAGCGCCCCGACCATGGCGGTCGCCAGCAGCGGCACCAGCGCCGGGATCGAGACCACCGCGCCGGCATGGACCGGCGTCCAGAAGTCGGCGCTGGCGATGGCCGCTCCGGGATGCCGCTCGACCAACAGTCCCAAGCCGATGAGCCCCAGCAGGGCACCGACCTTGGCGATGGTAAAGGTGTCCTGTATCCAGCGGCCGGTATGCAGCCCGGTGAGGTTACTCGCGGTGAGGACTACGATCACTAGGATCGCCGTCAATTGTTGCGTGGAGAGCGACAGGGACAGGAACCCGATCCCGGCGACCTCCAGCAGCCCGAAATCGAGTAGCAGGTGTTCGGGCCCGATCGCCGGCCACAGCACCCCCAGAAAACGCGCGAAGGCGATCGCAACCGCGGCGATGGTGCCGGTCTGGATGACCAGGAACAAGGCCCAGCCATAGAGAAACGCCGACAACGGCCCGAAGGCCTCGCGCAGATAGACGTATTGGCCGCCGGCCCTGGGGAACATCGCCGCCAGCTCGCCGTAGCTGAGCGCGGCCGCCAGGGTCAAGAGACCGGTCAAGACCCACACCACCAAGAGCCAGCCCGGCGAGCCGAGTTGACGCGCGATGTCCGATGAAACGATGAAGATCCCCGAGCCGATCATGGAACCCGCCACGATCGTGGTCGAGCTGAGCAGGCCGAGGCCGCGCACCAGACCGTTGCGCTCTGCGTCTACATCGCGGTCGATGATGCCTTCGTCCAGCGCCATAGCGTGCCAATAATAGGGATGTCCAGGTCCGAGATCGGGGCCAGCAGCCCAGGTTATGATAACCAAACTCGTTTGCTGCGCGCTGGGCAGCGCTGGTGACCGGCCAAGTCCAGGTTATGATAGCCGGACCAGGTTAGGAATAGCAGCCGAACACGCCTCCCTGACCCGTTTTCAATGATCTGCGAGCGTAGCGAGATGAGCGTCGACCTACACCAATCCGCCGCCCTCCCCACGCAAGCGCAGGTCGATTCGGAACCGTATTGGGTCGTGGTGCTGCCTACCGCGGCCTTCGAGCGACAGGCCCGGGACCTGCCCTATGGCGAGCTGATGACGCGTATTTACCGGCGTGAGCCCGAGAAGACGCGCGAGCGGCGGCCGATCCTGCTCGACCTGCCCAATGCGGCAGCGGGTCGCGTGAGCCTTGCGGCCCTGCCGGAAACCATGCAAGCCTTCGATCGCTTGACCTTGGCCCGGCAGCTTATCGAACCGCACCGCCGATTCGAGCCGCAGGCGCTTGCCCTCTGCGTGCATGGCTTTTCCGCCTCGATCGCCGAACAGAGCGCAGAGGCCCTATTGGCCGCGGTGCTGGCCGCCGCGGCGGTGCTCCCGAGTTATCGCAGCCAGGACCCGGCGCCGCGGTCGATCGAACGCGTCTCGCTCTACGGCTGCAAGGTCAGGCACGGCTTTAAACGCAGCTTTGCCGAGGCCGAGGGCAACCATGTCGCACGCAGACTCACCGCCTTGCCCGGTAACGAGTTGACGCCCGCCCTATACCGCAAACACGTCGCGGTGCTGGCCAAGACCCACGGCTGGCGGATGCGGTTCCTGGACGTGCCGGCCTTGCAACGCAAACAGGCGGGGGCGTTCCTGGCCGTGGCCCAGGGCAGTCCGGAGGCCGATGCCGGGATCGTCCACCTGCGCTATCGGCCGCCCCGCAAGGGCAAGGCGCGGGCGCTGGCGCTGGTCGGCAAGGGGATCTGCTTCGATACCGGCGGGGTCAATCTCAAGCCCGCGAATTTCATGCTGGGCATGCACAAGGACATGCAGGGTAGCGCCGTCGCGCTCGGCACTCTGCTCGCGCTTACGCGGCTCGAGGTCGATTTTCCGATCGAGTGCTGGCTGGCGATCGCGACCAATCACATCGGTCCGCGCGCCTACAAACCCAATGACGTGGTGCGGGCCGGCGACGGCACCACCATCGAGGTCGTCAACACCGATGCCGAGGGCCGCATGGTGTTGTCGGACACCCTGGTGCTGGCCTCGCAGTCCAAGCCGGCCCTCATCATCGATTATGCGACCTTGACCGGCTCCTGCAAACGGGCGCTGGGCAATGCCTATAGCGGCATATTCACCAACCGCCGCGAGTGGGTCACCCCGCTGATCGATGCCGGCCGGGACAGCGGCGAGCGCGTGTGGCCGTTTCCGCTCGATGCCGACTTCGACGAGGCCCTGGAGAGCGGCATCGCCGACGTCAAGCAATGCAGTGAGGAAGGCCCGGCCGATCACATCCTGGCCGCGCGTTTCCTGCAACGCTTTGTTAAGAACGACTGCCCGTGGATCCATATCGATCTCTCCAGCGGCAACCGCAAGGGCGGACTGGCGCACGTCCCGACCGACATCACCGGTTTCGGCGTGCGTTATACCACCCACCTCCTGCTGGACAAGGGTATATTGGAGTGGAACCTAGGGACCGGTGGATAGATTTGCGCGTCCAGTGGCAAAGGTAGAGGTCACCGGCGGGAAGGGTGGCTCGTCTCTTCTTCGAGGAAAAGGTGGAAGAAAGCTCGTATAGAAGTAGAACACGAAAGTCGTGCCATGTCCTACCATTCTTCGTCGCGTAGCATGCGTATAAGCTCAGTGCTTGGCGCGCGCCACCGTGCCATGCGCGCCCGGAAAGCGGCAATTGTGTTAATGTGAGCCTGGCCCTTTATTCTTAGACTTATGCAGCTCGATGGACAGGGCGTTATTGTGCCAAGCGAAGCTTGGCGTATCTTGCGGGGTGTGAGTCCCCGTCGGGTAAGGGCTAACCACCCACCCGTATCGAGTGTTGCGCCTGCGGCGGAGCGCCCGAAGGGTAAGGAGACTGT
>JBOIDW010000275.1:0-5147 GCA_050740655.1 Gammaproteobacteria bacterium
CAAATAGATGGTCGGGGCGAGAGGATTTGAACCTCCGACCACCGCAACCCCATTGCGGTGCGCTACCAGGCTGCGCTACGCCCCGATTGAAACGACGACGCCGACGGACACCGTAGTCGTCCTTAGCGCTTGAGTATATCGAGAACCTCTTCGAGTTCAACCCGGAGCTGCCGGATGATCTGCTGGCTCTGATTCGAGTCCGTCTTGACCTCGTCGCCGGACAGACGCTGGCGGGCGCCGCCGATGGTAAATCCGTGTTCGTACAAAAGGCTACGGATCTGGCGGATGAGGATCACGTCCTGTCTCTGGTAATAACGGCGATTACCGCGCCGCTTGATCGGCTTGAGCTGTGGGAACTCCTGCTCCCAATAGCGCAGGACATGCGGCTTGACTGCGCACAGGTCGCTGACCTCACCGATGGTGAAGTAGCGTTTCCCCGGTATGGCGGGCAGCTCGTTATTGTTCGATGCTTCCAGCATGGGCCTCGACCCTTTCCCGTAATTTCTGACCCGCTCGGAACGTGACTACGCGCCGGGCGGTAATCGGAACTACCTCCCCCGTTTTGGGGTTGCGTCCGGGGCGCCGATTCTTGTCGCGCAAGTCAAAGTTTCCAAATCCCGATAGCTTGACTTGCTGGCCACTCTCCAAGGCGGCCCGCAATTCCTCAAAGAATAGCTCGACCAAGTCCTTGGCCTCGCGCTTGTTCAGGCCAAGCTCTTCGTGTAGCCGCACGGCCATGTCCGCCTTAGTTAGCGCCATGTCTTTCCGAATGTCGGGACCTGTCTGCTTAGCGCCGGGCTTAGCTCGCTGTTGCGAATGGGGGATACCCTCTCGCTGCGGGATGGGGTGAGGATCATAACCCTATGATTCCAAAACCCCTCAGGTTCATTCTCTCCCCATAGCTCAGCAATCGCTCTCTACTAGCGAGAGCCGTGGAGCAATGGGTTAGGCCCTGAGCTCGCCCCCTAAGCGCTCTCCTACGGCCTGCACTCCCCGCTGGATAGCGGCCTCGACCTCAGCGTCTATTAGAGTGCTTGAAGCACTTTGAAAGGTCAAGCCCAAAGCGATACTTTTTTTCCTTGAATCAATGCCTTCGCCATGATATAGGTCGAATACTTGAAGTTCAGCCTGTAACTCGCCTAGTGCCTGTCGCAGGCATTCCAAGAGTGCGGTCGCGGTCACTTCGCGGTCGACGACGAAGCTCAGGTCACGCCGCACGAGGGGAAAACGCGATACGGCTTGATAATGCGGAACGGCCCTGCGGTCCAGCGCATCCAGTGTTATCTGACCTAGCAGCACCCGGCCCTCCAGGCCCAATTCGGTGGCAATCCGCGGGTGTAGTGCCCCGCACCAGCCGGCCGGCTCGCCGCGATAGAGGATCCGGCTGGTCTGCCCGGGATGTAGTGCCGGGTGGGCCTCGGCCAGCCAGGTGATCTCGGGACCGGCGCCACCCAGGGCCGCTAAGGACTCGATATCACCCTTCAGATCGAAAAAATCGGTGTCCCGCTGCGATTGGGCCCATTGCTTCGGGTCACACGGTCCCCAAGCCAGCATCGCCAGCACCGGCGTTTCCTCAATAGCTTCCGCGGACCTGGTAAACACGCGGCCCAGCTCGAACAGGCGCACCCGCTGCGCCTGCCGGTTGCGATTGAGCACCAGTGCATTGAGCAGCCCCGGCCATAGGCTAGTGCGCATGACGCTCAGATCGGAGGCAATGGGGTTCGCCAGGCGGATGCCCTCGATATCGGGCTCGATACGCGCTTGCAGCGCAGGGTCCACGAAGCTATAGGTCACGGCCTCGTGATAACCGAGTGCGGTGAGCCGTTCGCGTAGCCGCAAGTGCGAGACTCGCGATTCCGGATGCTTGCGCATCTGCAAGGGCGCCAGTGGAACGCGGCCGGGGATATGCTCATAGCCCTGAACCCGTGCCACCTCCTCAATCAAATCGGCCTCCAGAACGAGGTCAAAACGAAACGAGGGCGGCACCGCTCGCCAGCCTCCCGCTGCTTCGGAGACCTGCAGTCCCAGGCCCTGCAAGATATCCTTGACCCGCGCTCGCTCGAACTCGATCCCCAGCAGACGCCGCAACCGGGCCGCTCGCAACGGAATAGGAACTCGGGCCGGAAGATGCTGCGCAAAAACGTGCTCAATGACTGGACCGGGCCGGCCGCCGCAGACTTGCAGGGTGAGGGCCGTAGCCCGCTCGATGGCACGCCGCTGCAAGCCGAAATCCACGCCGCGCTCGAAGCGATAAGCGGAATCGCTTTGCAGCTTGTAGCGCCGCGTCTTTCCGGCAATGGTATGGGGGTTGAAGAAGGCGCTTTCCAGGAACACGTCTACCGTGGCGGCTCCGACCGCCGTATCCATGCCGCCCATGACCCCCGCCAGGGCCACGGCACGCTCGGCGTCGGCGATGACCAGGGTGTCCGCATCCAGGGCGGCGCATTGACCGTCTAATAGTGTCAGCGTCTCACCGGCTTGGGCCAGACGCACGCGCAGCGGTGATCGAAGGCGGGCAAGATCAAAGGCGTGCAGGGGCTGACCCAGCTCCAGCAGGACGTAGTTGGTGATGTCGACGATAGGGCTGATGGCGCGCAGCCCGCTACGGCGCAGGCGCTCTCGCATCCACCATGGCGTCGTGGCACGGGTATCGACGCCGCGCAGGATCCGGCCGGCGTAGACCGGGCAGTGCGCGGGGGCCTCGATGTGCACGGCCAAGCGGTCCTCGATCTGGGCCGGGACCTCTCGCACCTCGACCGCCGTGACCGGGCGCTTGAGCAGTGCACCGATCTCGCGCGCCAAGCCGGCCACACTCAGGCAGTCACCGCGGTTCGGCGTGAGATTCACCTCGATGCTGTGGTCATCCAGCGCCAGATGCCGGCGCAGGTCGATTCCCAGCGTAGCCTGTGACTCCAGCTCCAGGATGCCGCGGCCGACCTCGCCCAACCCCAGCTCGGCCGCCGAACACAGCATCCCGGCCGAGGCGACGCTGCCGAAGCGCGCGGCGGCGATGGGCTCGCGGCCCGGCAGCACGGCGCCCAGCCGCGCCAGGGCGACGCGCAGCCCGGCCCGCGCATTGGCCGCCCCGCACACGATAGTGAGTCGCTCACCGGACCCCGTCAGGACCTGGCAGACGCGCAGTTGCGTGCGTTGCGGGTGGGGTTCCGTCTGCACGACCTCGGCCACCTCGACCCCGCTGAAAGGCGGCGCGACCGCCGTGACCGCATCCACCTCCAGGCCGGCCAGCGTCAGCCTTTCGACCAAGGCCTCGCTAGAGATGCCGGGGTCCACCCATTCGCGCAACCAGTGCTCGCTGAGCCGCATACCTTTAAGTGAATTGCTCCAGGAAACGCACGTCGTTATCGAAAAACACGCGCAGGTCATTGACGCCGTAGCGCAGCATGGCGAGCCGCTCGACACCGAGACCGAAGGCGAAGCCAGTGTATCGCTCGTGATCGATACCGACCTTTTCGAACACCCGCGGGTGGACCATGCCGCAACCGAGCACCTCCAGCCAGCCGCTGTCCTTGCACACGCGACAGCCCCCGCCGCCGCAGATGACGCAGCGTATATCCACCTCCGCAGACGGCTCCGTGAACGGGAAATAAGAAGGCCGGAAGCGCAGGGCCAGCGCGTCCTGCTCGAAGTAGCGCCGCATGAGGTCCTCCAGGACACCCTTGAGATCCGCAAAGCTTACATCCGTATCCACCAGTAGACCCTCGACCTGATGGAACATCGGCGAATGCGTCACATCGGAATCGCAACGATAGACGCGTCCCGGCGCGATGATACGCAAGGGCGGCTGGCGCGACTCCATGACCCGGATCTGCACCGGCGAGGTATGGGTGCGCAAGACCGTATGCGCGTCGAAGTAAAACGTGTCGTGCATGGCCCGCGCCGGGTGATGGGCGGGGATGTTGAGGGCCTCGAAATTGTAGTAGTCCTGCTCGATCTCCGGGCCTTCGACGACCTCGAACCCGATCTCGCCGAGCAGCCCGACCAGTCGCTCCAGGGTCCAGGTGATGGGATGCAGGGCGCCCGGCCGCCGGCCACGGCCCGGTAGCGTGACGTCGATCCGCTCCTGCACCAGCGCCTCCGCCAGGTGCGCGGTCTCAAGCTGCGCGCGGCTTGCGGCGAGGGCCTCCGTGAGCCGCAGCTTGGCGTCATTGATGCGCTTGCCGGCAATCGGCCGCTCCCCGGCGGACAAGCCGCCCAGCCCCTTGAGCAACTCGGTCAGCACCCCCTTCTTGCCGAGCAGCCGCACGCGGATCTCCTCCAGGTGCTGGAGATCCCGGGCCGCCGCGATCCGGGTCAACGCCTGTTCTAGGATGGCATCAAGCTGGTGCATGTACCCTGCTGCTGGAAATAAAACAGGGGAAGAGACGCATCCCTTCCCCTGTGGTGATACCCCGGTTTGCGGTTACGGCTCACATCTGCCGGGTCACATGCGGACCTCTGCTCACGCCAAGCTCGCCTTGGCGGCGTCCGCAAGCTTAGCAAACGCCGCCGGGTCCGATACCGCCAGCTCGGCGAGCACCTTCCGATCGACCTCGATCGCCGCCTTATGCAGGCCGTCCATCAGGCGGCTGTAAGAAAGGCCGCAGAGGCGCGCGGCGGCATTGATACGCACGATCCACAAGGCGCGGAAATGACGCTTGCGCTGGCGGCGATCGCGATAGGCGTAGACCAAGGCGCGCGTAACCGCTTGCTTCGCGATTCGAAACACGTTCTTGCGGCGACCACGATAGCCCTTGGCCTGCTCCAATACCCGCTTGTGCTTGGCGCGCGCAGTGACGCCGCGTTTGACTCTTGCCATGACTCGTAAAGCTCCTTAGATGCTTACCGCCAAAATGTTGAATAAAACCACTACGACAAAATGAGAAGTCCCTTCTCCCTCCGGGAGAAGGTTAGGATGAGGGGATATAAAACAATGAGTTACCCTTATTCTATCCCCTCACCCCAACCCTCTCCCGGAGGGAGAGGGATTTTAACGAAAAGCCTAAATTTCAAATATGTTTGGCTAGGAATAAGGCAACATCTGGCGGACCTCCATGACATCGGAGGTATGCACGCCCTGCAGCCCCCCAAGCTGCCGCTTCCGCTTGGCGCTCTTCTTGGTCAGGATATGCCGCTTGTAGGATGGCTTA
>JBOIDW010000276.1:0-1542 GCA_050740655.1 Gammaproteobacteria bacterium
ACGGCTGATGGGGTTTTGCCGAACGAACCTCTTCAAGCGGCTCGAGAGCAGCGGCGAGGCCTTTCAGCAGTCCATCGAGCGCCACATTCTGCGCAACTACATCTTCTTGCATGCGATCGAGCACGGCTTGCCACTGCCCCTCGGCACGCAGGATTCCGGCCTTCTCGACGCAGGGAATTACGATGAGGATGTGGACGACGAGGCGGCCAGCGCCCAGCTGTTCGAGGAGGACAGCGGAGAGGAACAGAAACCCCCTGGGGTGCTGGGGCTGCGCACGGCTGGCGACTTCTCTCGACGGGCTTCCGAGGCGTACCAGCGATATGCCACCCAGTTCAAGAGCCGTTTCAAGTGGCTTCGTCCCGACCTCTTCGTCAAGTCCCTTGCCAAGGATTTGGCGGACGACGCCGCCAGTCTGCTCGCCGTCCTTACGCGCTGCGGAGACTGGGATCCGGCCAAGGACGCCAAGCTCGACGCACTGCATGAGCTGCTCACCGAGCATCATCCCAATGACAAGATCATCGTCTTCACGCAGTTCGCTGACACCGTGCGTTACCTGGAGGCGCAACTTCGGGTCAGGGATGTTAAGCGGATCGCGGGTGTCACAGGTCAGGCCGAGGATCCGACTAGCTACGCTTGGCGCTTCAGCCCCGAGAGCAACCGCAAGCGCAACCAAGTCACGCCGGATCAGGAACTTCGTGTCCTGATCGCGACAGACGTTCTGAGCGAGGGCCAGAACCTCCAGGACGGCGCCATCATCGTGAACTTCGATCTGCCCTGGGCCATCATCCGGCTGATCCAACGCGCCGGCCGGGTGGATCGTATCGGGCAGAAGTGCGACAAGATCCTTTGCTACTCCTTCCTGCCCGCCGAGGGCGTCGAGAATCTGATCCGCCTGCGCGCCCGCGTGCGCCAGCGTCTCCACGAGAATGCCGAGGTGGTCGGCACGGACGAGGCCTTCTTCGAGGACGAACACGAGCGGCAGAAGCTTTTCGATCTCTACCACGAGAAAGCGGGCATCCTCGACGGCGAAGCTGAGACCGAGGTGGACCTCGCATCCTACGCCTACCAGATCTGGAAAAACGCCATTGACCGTTTTCCCGAGCTGCAGAAGACCATTCCGGCCTTGCCGCCGGTCGTCTACTCCACCCGCCCGCACGATGCGACGGCAAACAAGCCGCACGGCGTCCTCGTCTATTTGCGAACGGCCCAGGACAACGACGCGCTCGCCTGGCTTGATACGAACGGTAATCCCGTCACCGAATCGCAGTTCGAGATCCTGAAGGCTGCCGAGTGTTCACCCGACACACCGGCGCTCCTCAGGCAGGAGAACCATCATGATCTGGTCCGCAAGGCCGTCGAGTTGATCGCTGCCGAGGAGAAATCCGTGGGCGGACTGCTCGGGCGGCCCTCGGGCGCCCGCTTCCGCAGCTACGAGCGCCTGAAGCGCTACGCCGAACAGGTGGAGGGCACGCTGTTCGAATCCCCGGAACTCAGCAAGGCTATCGAGGAGATTTACCGATTCCCGCTCCGCCAGTCGGCCAC
>JBOIDW010000277.1:0-4875 GCA_050740655.1 Gammaproteobacteria bacterium
CACCCACCGCCGGCAAGGGCGCGACCTGCCGTAGCTGCGGCCATTGCCCGTGGATGGCCATGAATGGCCTGCGCAACCTGGCCCAGTGCCTGGAGACCGGGGCCAACGAGGTCCACGTCGATGTCGAAATCGGCCGCCGCGCGCAACGCTGCATCGCGCGTTTACTGGAGTTTTCCAAGTCGCGCGGACAAGTGATCTACGGTCGCGGTGACGCCTGAGCGGCCCCTGATAATATTGAAACGTGAGGGCGAGCTAACGCGTGCGGACCACGCCGAAGCAGTCGCTCGTGTGGCCGTTCGTGTTCAGGCCGGCCGATAATTCCTTGAGATCGTTTTCTTGCCTTGCTATCCATGCTGCATACGATAGTGGTCGCTATTCCAGCAAGGCTATCCGCAAGCCGGCCGACTCAAGGCGCAGAAAACCCCTGTCTTTGGTGATCAGGGCATTCGCCTTAGCGTGCAGAGCCGTGGCGGCGTGCAGCGCATTCGGGGTATTGAGCTAGTCGTGGTGCTGTAACAGCGATTGGCGTTGTGACATTCAAGATGTCCAAGTTTGGAAATCCGGACAGCAGGCTGAGCAGATCATGGGCCTTGTCCGCCTGACCCATACGGAAGGCGGGCACCAGGAGTTCGGTTAGTGCCAGACTGGAAAGCACGCCGTGAATATCGCCGCCCTCCATACGCTCGAAGAGCTGCTGTACCTCCTTGTAAAACTGCGGGTGGTGCTCCAGGAAATAGACCAGAACAGGGGTATCGAACGCAATGCGGCTGCCAGCCGGGACGTTCAATCCCAATGGGCCCGCTCCTTCTTGAGGTCTTCTGCGTAACCACGCCAGAGTTCGTCACTGCACCTTTCTAGGGCCATCGTAAAAGAATGGGGTGCCTTGCGGATAACAATTCTGTCTGCCTCCGCCTCGATCAGCAGGCGATCCCCGGCCTGGATGCCAAGCCGCTTTCGCATCTCTGCCGGTAATACGATCTGCGATTTGGAACTCAGAGTTGCCACGGTCATTGGGACCACCTCGTTGCTTTACAAAATAGTAAAGCGGATCGCAGTCAACGTCAAACCAGCTGTTGCTAACACCAACGTCAAACCAGCATGCGCCAGCACGCAACTCGGCCAGCAGAACTTTTGCCCGAGCGCATCCCGCCCAGGATCAGCGTTTTTATACCGCGTGCTCTCTGCGCCTCGCCGGATGGATCCCGCCTTGGAGGCCTTCGTGGCGGAAACCCGGCTGTCACTCGCGGTTCCGAGCTTCGATCCGCCCATCGACAGGGCGATCTCCGGCGGCGGTCCCGCCTGATGGACCCCGGTACTCACGCGTCGACTCACCGGAAAGATGGCTTATAGTGCCTATACTGCGCGGACACGCGAACGCGGCAAGTATATAAAGCATCGAGGCGGCAAGAATGACCACGGCGATACCGAAGTGAATCGCCATGAGGGTTGCGAGGATGGAGCCGAGCACGGACGCGCAACCATTGACCCCCCATGCCCAAGGCACGAGCATCGTAGCCTGGGCGGCGAGTTGCGACAGGCCAAGCGGAAAGGGCTTACCCATGAAGAAGGCCAGCGGAGCGATCAATGCCAACGCGATTGCGACCTTGACCATCTCCGCGAGGGCGAGGGTGCTGCGGAAGATCACCGGCAGCAGAAACGAGTAGGCGAGGCACAACACTCCAATCGCCGCCGCGGCCACCGCGACGGTTTTGCGGGCCATGCCCCGGGCTTGCGATGCGGCTGCCCTGCTGCCGATCCCGGCAAAGACCAGGAACCCCGCGAGCACGACCGCCACGGCATAGACGGGCTGCGCGAGGTAGAGGACGAACTTCTGAATGAAGGCCATCTCGATGAACATGAACGCCAGCCCGATGCTGAAGAAGTAGATGAGCGTCTGCCTGCGCATCGCAGGCCCGGCGCTTTCCCGCCGGGATGTGCGGTGGAACCCGAGCGGCGCGAGTATCAATACCAGGCTGAGCAAGACCGCTTGGAGCAAGGCCGCGATCAAGACGAGATATCCAAGGTCCAGCAACGACAGTCCACCGGTTCCCCGAAGCGTGAAAAGCTCGGGGAGCAGACGCCATTTGAAGAACTGAAAGAAATAAGGCCGCTCGTCCGTGGCCGGCGTGACGTTGAACTTGTAACGCTCCAAGAACTCGTCTCTCCCCGTCCCCAAGAGCGCCAGCGCACCGGCATAGAAATAGGGTTCACTCAACCGGTTGTAGCGGTTGGCCTCTTCCGGCCGCATATCGGGAAGGTAGGCGAGATCGAATGCGCGCCTGCTGCAGAACTCGCGTATCGCTTGCAGCTCCCCGGCCTCGAAGTCGCCGTTCTTGATCAAGAGTGTGTTGGTCTTCCAACTGCGAATCCAGGCCAGCCGGCGGTCCGGATTGCCGATCCCTTCCGCTTGCAGGGCCGCGCTGGCCGTGGCAAACAGCTTGAGGCCGTCCACGGGCGGAAGACGCACCCAGCGGCTAATGGCGAGGAGGCCATCGGGGCGTAGATGGTCGAGATATTCACGCAGCGCCTCGCTCGTATAGAGATGGCTTTCGTTCAAGGCGTAAAGGCCCGCGGCGGCGGCGTTGAAGGCATCCAGCAGGCTGACCTGGATGAGATCGTGTCGTTCCGGGCTCGCCGCGACGAAGCCGCGCGCCTCCGCCGCGTGGACGCGCACCTCCTCGCGCGCATAGATGTGTCCCGAGAACGCGCCGTATTCGTTTCGCACGAGATCGATGACCTGGGCATTGAGCTCGACGGCATCGATGCGTGCCGCGCCGTGATAGAGCGCCTGGAGGACATCCGCACCGCCGCCCGCGCCGAGGACCAGTACCCGCGGATGCCTCAAGAGATGGTAGGGCAAGGCGGAAGGCACCTGGTCGAGATAGGCTAGCCGCTTCAGGTTGCCGTCGAAGCGGGTGATGACGCTCATCGCATCGGCGTCGGTAAAGATACCGACCTGCTCGGCGGGCTCCAGCGGATTATTCAGACTCACGCCCGGTGCGTACCGAAACGGGACCAGGGGGCTCTTGACGACATCGATGAGGCCGAGCGGGCTCGAACGCTCTTCGGCCTTCACGGTGCCCATGACTTGTAGGGTCTGACTGAGCCCCTTGTAGGGAGACGGATGCAACCCGAACTTGTCAGGCGCCCATACCACGGCGGCAACAGCCGCGCCTAGGATGGCAAGCCGCATCATCCAAGGCGTCTTACCCTGGCCGCCGAACGAGACCACGGCCGCGGCTGCCAATGCGAGGAAGGAAATCGCCTGTAAGGAGGCGAGAGGAAAAACGGTGTGCAAGAGGACTATGACGCCTACGGCACCTAGGCCCCCGCCCAGCAGATCGACGCCATAGACACGGCTCACGCTGGCCGGGAAGGCGAGCAGGGCGAGCCCCACGCAATTGGCGGCGAAGAGAAAGGGCAGGGCCAACACCAGATAGATTGCGAGCAGTCGCGGCCATTGCCAGAGGTCCCAGAGCAGTTCGAGGGCGTTGAATTGGATGTGCTGAGCCATCAGATAACAGGCCCAGGAGGTGAGGCTAAAGAGTGTGGCGTTGATGCTGACCGAGCGGTGGACGTCCCCGAGAGGGCGCGTGGCGGTCAAGGTCAGATAGGTGCCGCTCGCACCGTAGCCCAGGAGCGCCAGGCTGATGATCATGTAGGCGAAGTGATGCCACTGAACAATCGAGAAGATACGGGTTAGGAGCACCTCATAGGCCAGCGTAGCCGCCGACACCAAGGCCACGGCAAGGAGGAGTGTGAACGCCGGTTTCGCTGCCGCCTCCGGGGGCCGCGAGTCGCCCGGCACGTCAGTGCGCGCCCGTCAAAGGCACGAATCGCACGGGAAGCAACTGGCGGGTGGTGACTTGGCCGTCCTGGTCTTTGCTCACCAAGACGAGGTACTGGGTCATGAAGTGTCCTCCCACCGGGATCACCATCCGGCCGCCGCGCTTGAGCTGCTGCACGAGCGGCGGCGCAATCTGGTCGGCCGCGGCAGTCACGATGATGCCATCGAAGGGGGCGCGTTCCTCCCATCCATAGTAGCCATCCCCGACGCGTGTCTCGACGTTGGCATAACCCAGCCGTTTAAGGCGTTCGCGCGCTTCGGTACCCAGACCTTCGATGATCTCGATGCTGTAGACGCGCTCGGCCAATTCGGCCAGCACGGCCGCCTGGTAACCCGACCCGGTCCCGATCTCCAAGACGGCCGCATTCTTGGCGATGCCGAGCAGATCGGTCATCAACGCCACGATATAGGGCTGGGAGATCGTTTGTCCGTATCCTATCGGTAGCGGTTGGTTACGGTAGGCATTAGCCCGGTGGTCCGAAGACACGAACGCATGCCGCGGGACCTTCTCCATGGCCTGCCGCACGAGGGGGTCCATCCGCGCCAGGCCGGTCGCGGACTCGGTAAGGCGGAAGTCGGCGTCTAGTTCCACCATCAGCGCCTGGCGCGCCCTGGCGTACTCGCCCTCACTCTCGGCACGTAACTCAGGCGGCATCCCAAACGCCAAGACCAGGAAGGTCATTAGGCACAAGCGCGCGCCGAGGCGTAAGTCGTGCGTAGAGCTCATGCGGGTACTCGCATCGCTAAGCGCTCCACGCTTACCACAGCGGTCTATTCAGGTTCTCAGTGGATGAACTGAACATCATGTTGAACCTCACGCAGAATCTGCGCGCTTATCGCATCATGTAACTTCGGCTTGAGCTGGAACTTCCAAACCAACGTCGGAAACTTCGGCAGTACGTCCTACGTTTCGATCCACTGCCCTGCCGCGACCAGCCTGACCCATCAGCGCGCCTGCAACGCTTCATTGCTGCCGGAGACGGAGAGCCCTGGGTGCTTACCGCCGCCTATCAGGTAAAGGGTATTGC
>JBOIDW010000278.1:0-6905 GCA_050740655.1 Gammaproteobacteria bacterium
GCATGATGCGGCCAAGTGACGCGATTCGCCCCCATAAGATCGACCCGATCAAGGACCCCTACCTGCCCGTGCGTTGGAACGATCGGGTTCACGACTCGGTCATGTACCGCGCCGATCACAACAACCCACCGAAAGGATGCCACGTCGTGAATGATGACACCACCACACCGATGAAAGATGGGTTCAAGAGACCTTGAGCGCGTTTCCGGCCGATTATATTTGCTCGTACGCGGGTGTGAGCCCTCCCTGACGCCTGATCGAAGTGCGTCCCCCGGCCCCCGCGCGGCGCCCATCACCTCAGCCTCACCGTGAGGCGGATGGTGTCGATGGTGTCGATGCCCACGGTACTCCTGATCTCCATTAAGCCCCGGACTCTTCTCGTGAGCTGCCGCACGAGCATTGACCTAGTCCGCTTGCCCTGCCTCGTGAGCTTCAGACGCACAGTCCTGATCTCACCCGGCGGCACGCTTGCGAAGCCCACGGCGTAGCGGACCCGCCTGGTTGCCCGCGCCGCTAGCTCGCCGAGGCCTTTAATGACCGTTGAAAGCATGGCGGGTCACCCGTCGGGCAAGCCTAGGTCCGGACTCCGCCCGTCTCCGGGAAGCCACCTGCTTCTTTCCCCTCGCCCTCCGGGAGAGGGTAGGGTGAGGGGATCGAAAAAAACGGCGATTTGTGACCGTGCTTGGTATAGCGAATAATCGTCCGCACACGAGCCTCGGGAGATCATAGCGGGCGAGCCGGCGCGTCTACTCGGAAGGCCGCAGCGCCTAGGAATACCACAGATGCGCGGGGTGCCGAATGCGCATCGTCCAGTGACCGCCGCGGCGGGACATCCAACCCTGGGCGTACACCCGCCGGCCCAGCATTCCCCGGCTGTCGAATGGCGGGAAGCGGCGTAGATCGCCGGTGGTGATATAGAGGACCATGCGCGGGCCGAGCCGGAGGCGAAGGCCCGATTTGCTCCGGGCGCTATGCATTACCGTCCCGGTGATGACCCGCAGGCCCTCGTCCCAGCGCCCAATGCGGGTGACATCGAGCGGTTGATAACGCGCGAGTCCCCAGATCCCGCGCCGCGCCTTACGCGCTTGGCGCTCGGCCTCGGCGTAACAATCTTGAAACTGGGGCGACGGAGACAGGAACAAGGCGCTCGCAAGGCCTTCACTGAGCATCCAACGCTGAACGTTGGTCCCGTCGTTGAGAAACAGATGCGCGAGCCAGCGCCCGTACCGGTCACGGCGTTCCGGGCTATAAACCAGCCCGACGGTCTTCCCGGCCAGCCCCGAAAGCGCGCGCCGTGCCTCGGTCGCCAGCGGCTCGGCGCTTCGGCCATGCCCCAACTCGGGGGTATCGATCCCGACTAATCGCAGGCGACGGCGGTCTGAGAGGTCCACGGTATCGCCATCCACGACCCGCCGCACCACGGCCCGCTCGTCGAAGCGCTGGGCCGCGCAGCCGGCGCGTTCCGTGGCCGACGCAGGACCCGGCCACCCGGCGCACAGGCCCAGCCACGTTAAAATGAAAAGCCGTGACGGGGCAAGCCAGTATGGGAAACGCTTAGCGGCCGTACTTGCGGCGGAACTTGTCGACCCGCCCGGCGGTATCGACCAGTTTCTGTTTTCCGGAATAAAACGGATGGCATACCGAGCACACGTCGATGTGCAGCGCGGGCTTGCCCAGAGTGGAACGAGTAGTAAATGTATTTCCGCAGCTACAGGTCACCGCGAGGTCGGTATAGGCAGGGTGTATCTTTGGTTTCATGCGAGGGCTTCCCGAACGATGATTATCGGCAGTAATGGTAGCGAGCCGCCGGGAGGCTAGGCAAGCCCCGGGTGCGCAAGAATCCACAAAGGCCCTGGAATAGGCGCCCGCCCAGGATATAGTGTGCGCATGAACAATCGTTGATGCCGAGAGGAACGGGTATGACGCCGGAGACGGAGCGGATGAAGGTCCTAGTGGCGGACGACGATGCCGCCACGCGCCTGCAGCTATGCGCGATGCTGGGTGCATGGGGCCACGACGTGCAGGCGGTTACGGACGGGACCGAGGCCTGGAAGATACTCGGCGCCGGGGAGCGGCCGTCGATCGCTATCCTGGACCGGATGCTAGCGGGCCTGGACGGAATCGAGGTCTGCCGGCGGGTGCGCCAGCAAGGCGATTGGCCCTGTATTTACATCGTCATGACGAGCCTACGGGCCGATCGGAACGACGTGTTTGCGGGTCTGGACGCCGGCGCCGACGACTGGCTTGCCAAGCCGGTCGATGCCGTGGAGCTCGAGGCCCGGCTGCGAGTGGCGCGCCGCGTCATGCACCTGCAGCAGCGTTTACGGGTGGAGGCGGCGCTGGATCCGCTGACCGGGATATGGAGCCGCCGCGGTATCGAGGAGGTCCTGGGTCGCGAGTTTGCGCGCAGCCTGCGCGAGGGCCGGCCCCTCGCGGCGCTGATGATCGACCTCGATCGCTTCCAAGCCGTCAACGACGCGCATGGTCGCGTCGTCGGTGATGAGATGCTGCGAGAGCTGGTGCGGAGGATGCAGGCCGGTCTGCGCGGAACCGATGCCATAGGCCGCTACGGCGGAGAGGAATTCCTGGTGGTGCTGTCGGGCGCCAACGCCATCTTGTGCGGAGAGATCGCCGAACGGCTACGGCTTCGCATTGCCCGGCAGCCGCTCGCCACGCGCATCGGCGAGGTTGCCGTCACCGCGAGCATTGGCGCCGCCGCTACGCACATCCCCTCGGGTACGTTGGCGGAGCGGCTGATTCAACGCGCCGGCGATGCCTTGCTCGAGGCCAAGCGCGCGGGACGCAATCGCGTCACGATAGCCGCCGACGATTCGGTATAGCCTCGATTACGAGCGCGGTTTCAGCGCCGAGGGGATATCCCGATCCGCGTGGTCCTTGGCCTTCGGCCCTGCAATGCGCCCCACCCGCCAGGTGCCAGGGCAACCGTACACGTCCTGCCAGTCGCCACGCCCATCTGCGCTGGAAATACGGCCTGAGTAGGTGGCGGCGTCATAGCCTTCGTAGGTGAAGGCGCCGGAGATCTCGCCGTGCTCGGTGACATTGCCTTCCAGCGTGTAGGCGTAGCCGTTGCTATCCGTCAAGCTACCGGTCACCGAGCGGCCCTCAATGTCGATCGTGCCGTTGGCCAATGCGTATTTGCAGTTACCCTCGCCGTCGTTCAACTTGGCCACGCTACGGCCCTCGACCTGCCACCGTCCGTCGAATCGACCGGTACCGGGCCGGGGGTTGGCGTTGATGTCTTTACAGCCGCTCAACGCGCTCAGTAGGCAAGGGATCAGCGATATTGATAGCAGTCTAGCCACGGATTGTTCCTCTTCAGGGTGCGCGCGTAGTTCTAGTAGTGCATTTCTCGATTTCATTTACATTTTGGCCGTGTTGAATTTG
The DNA here is from genome assembly GCA_050740655.1 of Gammaproteobacteria bacterium. Taxonomy (GTDB): domain Bacteria; phylum Pseudomonadota; class Gammaproteobacteria; order JACCXJ01; family JACCXJ01; genus JBOIDW01. The sequence goes on from JBOIDW010000278.1 coordinate 3,406, forward strand.
GGCTCGCAACGCTATGGACCGTCATACCTGCGAAAGCAGGTATCCAGGACTTACGCCGGTTTCCTGGATGCCAGCTTCCGCTGGCATGACGGTGGTTCTGCTACCTGAATGCGTAAACGTGTTTATGAAACTACTACACTAGCCCACGGCGGCCTTCATCTCGTCATGCTGTCGCTTGGCCAAGGCCGCCGGTACGTTGTAGATGTCGAAATGGCCCAAGACCTCATACTTGCGATACATGTCCTGGAACTCGTACATCCACACGCCGAGGACGAAGGCCAGGTCGACGCGCTGCGGGTGGTTTCTTGCGGCCCAGCCTACCAGCCGCCAGAACTGCCTGCGCTGCGGCCCCTTGATCCCGACCGTGTAGATGATGCGGCCTACGATCCCCAGATAGCGCCGTAGCAATGCCAGGGTCCAGCGCCCGGTCGGCCGGGCGCGGCCTAGATAGTTTTGCCGGTAATCCTCGAGGAAATTCCTGGACCGCTCAAAGACGAACTGCGGCGAGTAGATATGACTCAGGACCTTGCGATAGCCGTCGCTCAACTCCTGCGGGTCCATCTTCGGCACGATATTGGTCTGGCTCTCGTGAAAATCGAACTCGTAGATGAGCCGTCCCTCGCGCTTCATACGGGTGTACAGCTCGGTGCCGGGCGGCGCCTTCAGGACGCTGACGCCGGCAATGACGATGCCGCTCTCCTGGATGAAATCGATCTGGCGCTGAAAGATACTGGGCTTGTCCGTATCAAAGCCGACGATGAATCCGGCCATGACCATGAAGCCGGCACGATGCAGGGCGCGCACGTTGTCGATGAGGTCGCGGCGGGTGTTCTGACTCTTCTTGCAGGCCACGAGACTATCCACGTCCGGGGTCTCGACGCCGACGAAAATATTCCGGAACCCGGCATCGAGCATGAGCCGCATGAGCTCGGGATCATCGACGAGATTGATCGTCACCTGGGTGGCGAAGCTCACCGCGTAGGGTTTGCGCTGGCGCCATTCGATGAGGGCGGGGAGCAGCTCGGTCTTCAAGAGCTTCTTGTTGCCGATGAGGTTGTCATCAGCGAAGACCACCAGATCGAACTCATCGAGATTACCCAGGGCCTCCAGCTCGGCGATGATCTGCGCCGCGGTCTTGGTGCGCGGCCGGCGGCCGAACAGGGCCGTCACGTCGCAGAAGTCGCACTGATAGGGACAGCCGCGCGAGTACTGCACGATGGCGAATCCGTATTGGCTGAGATCGGCAAGCCCCCAGAGCGGCACCGGCGTCTGCCGCACGTCCGCCATCTCCGCGCTGGTATACAGCCGGCGGGGCGTGCCGCGCTCGAGGTCCTCGAGAAACGCCGGCAAGGTGACCTCGGCCTCATTGAGGACGAAATGATCGACCTCGGGGAAGTTCTCGTACTCGTGGGTAAAGAGCGGGCCGCCGGCCACGACCTTGACCCCGGCGCGGCGGCAACGCCGAATCAGGGCACGGGCCGCGGTGGCCTGCACGTTCATCGCGCCGACGAACACAGTGTCGGCCCAGGCCAGGTCCTCGTCCGTAACCGGGTTGAGATTGAGGTCTACCAGGCGCTTCTCCCAGGCCGCCGGCAGCATGGCCGCGACCGTGAGCAGACCCACCGGGGGATAGCTCGCGCGCTTCCCCGAGATGCGCAGCAGATTGGTCATGGACCAAAAGGCATAAGGCATTTCGGGGTACACCAAGAGGATCTTCATCGTTTACCTCCGCGCGCCATGGCGCCTGGGAATTGTTATTGTTGATGTACGGATGGCCTGGTTTTACGTGACCATCCCGTGGGTACTCTCGCCGGAGCACTCGGCTGCCCGCATCAGCACCCTCTCTTACGAGGGCTAGCGAGGTACCTCTTCGTATCCGGGGAGACCATCTTGACCCGATGGTTCTCACGACTCGTCTTAAGAGTATCCTTATCTCGCCTCGCTTCCAAGACCTTGCGGGCGCGAGCAGGCTCAGCGCTAGAGCGCTGATGGCACAGCGCGTCGCCCCGCCGCCATTCCGAGTCCCGGCGTCGCCCTCATTTCCATCCGCTGGCGTCGGCGATTACTATGAGTGAACGTCCAAGCGTTCATTATTAACACCCATGGGCCATCGATTATCGCGGATCTGTACCCGTACCGGGGATACCGGCACCACCGGGCTTGCGGATGGTACGCGCCGCGACAAGACCGATGTGCGCATCGAGGCCCTCGGTGAGGTCGATGAATTGAATGCCGTACTCGGGATATTGCTCACGCACCCCCTGCCGGCTGTGTTGCGCGATTCGCTGCGCCGGGTCCAGAACGATCTATTCGATCTCGGCGGGGAGCTCGCCCTGCCCGGTACGCAGCTCATCGAGGAGGCCCACGTGCAAGCCCTGGAGCGGGTGCTGGAGGACCTGAATGCCGAGCTACCGCCCCTCAAGGAGTTCATCTTGCCGGGCGGTAGTGCCGCGGCGGCCGCCTGCCATCTGGCGCGGACCGTCTGCCGGCGGGCGGAGCGGCGGGTGGCGGCGCTGGTGCTCGGTCAAGCGCTCGCCGGCGAGCCGCTGGTCTATATCAACCGGCTCTCCGATGTCTTGTTCGTCATGGCCCGCGTGATCAATCGGGCCAGCGGGGACGCGGAGGTCTATTGGCACCGCGAGGAGGCGCGCCAATGACGCGGCTTGCGGGAGGGATTGCCGGCGCGGCGTCTTCCGAAGACCTGGCCGGCGCCATTGAGCGGTTGCGCGGCGCGTTGCATGGCCTGGAACATGGCCCACGGAACGAGACCGAGCTGGCGCGCCTTTACGAAAAATGGTTGCGAATGCCGCAGTGGCAGGCGCGGGACGAGGCACTACCCTTGTTGCTGGGCGTTGACCCCGGGCGCTGGCTGGAGTTACGCGAGGACGCCGGGATGCAGGCCCTGGCCGCTCAGGTCTGGGAGGGGATGGAGGCGCGCCTGGGAGCAGCCGGACTGATCGCCGCGGGCGCCGGGTATCTGGCTCCCGAGGCCTGGTATCGGTGGGCCGGCGAGCAGGGGATCGCCGTGCCGGAGGCGTGCAGCGGCTTGATGGATTTTATCTTGCGAACGGTGAAACGCAGCCTACCCGAGCCGGAAACGCCTGCGATACCGGGCGACTCTGCATCGGCGCTGCGCGAGCAGGTGCTGGGGGCCGCGCTCAATATTTTGGCCAAATGTCCGGACCAGTGCTATGACGAACATGGCCTGGCCAGCGGTACGCGCATCGCAGAGCTGATTGCGGCGCAATCCGTGCGGTGGTTCGGTAGCCCGCGGCCGGCGATGTCCCCGGCGGAGATGGCGGCCTTCCTCGATCGATGCTTGGAATGAGCGGGTAGGGGAGAGGTGGGCATACCGGCCACGATCGATCTCACTGCTGCCACGCGACGCCGCTGGGACGTGCTGGTCATCGGCGCCGGGCCGGCCGGGGCGCTCGCGGCGCGTGAGCTGGCCCGCATCGGCCATGCCGTGCTGCTCATCGATAAATCGGCGTTTCCGCGTT
>JBOIDW010000279.1:0-1806 GCA_050740655.1 Gammaproteobacteria bacterium
GACGACTTCATGGCCTTCGTCGAGAAGACGGCGAGCCATGTGAAAACCTATGAAGCCGGCGCTGCCGGTGACGAGAATACGCATTGTTCGTGCGATTACGGAGAAGGGGTTTGACGGCCCGCGCGAATATAGCCAGCGCATGCGCGAAAGCAATGGCGCCATGAGCTACCATCAATAAACGGGTTTGCGCGGATGGTCCTGGCCCTCGGCGCGGCAAGGCCTCGGCACCTTCGGACTCCTGGCGAAAACGTGCGGCCACGGTTCACGATTGATCGGAAGGCCGAGTTCAGGCAGGATGACGGTGAAATTGGCGGCCATCTGGAGAATGTCGGTTAAAAAGGGAATGACATGGCTGATGACACTGTGGAATACGTCTCTGGGCAAATGGCGGCTATTCGCTTTGATAGCAAACGGTGCATTCACGCACGACAGTGCGTGTTGCGGCAGCCGGATGTTTTCAAAGCGAATGTTCAAGGGCCATGGATCGACCCCGATGCTGCGTCGCCCGGCGCCCTGCTAGAGGTTGCGCACAACTGTCCTTCGGGCGCGATTACGATCGAACGCTCCGATGGCGGCGAAGTGGAGACTGCGCCCAAAGTCAACCTCATTACCTTGCGCGAGAACGGTCCTCTGGCCTTCCACGCAGAAATGAAGATAGGGGATCTCCCGGTCTCGTATCGCGCCACGTTGTGCAGGTGCGGCCAATCCAAGAACAAACCGTTCTGTGACGGGGCCCACGCGACTGAGGGATTTATCGCAACCGGCGACCCCCCGACAGCGGATAGTCAGCCACTTGCTAAGCGTGCCGGACCACTCACGGTCACGCAGACCCCCAACGGCCCTCTCGTGGTCTCCGGCAGCGTAGAGATCATTTCCGTCACCGGTCGAACGATCAACCGGATGACCAAGGTTACCCTTTGCAGATGCGGCGCGTCTCAGAACAAGCCTTATTGCGATTGGTCGCATGCTCGTGTCGGTTTTGAAGCGCCCTGATCCCGTTGGGGCGGGAGCCGGTCGATGGACACCTGGCGGATTTTTTGGACCAGGTTGATTAAGAGGATCAACCTGGAACGAAGGAGTTTGGAAGGCATTATCACGTTCCTTGATTGCCGACAGTGACCTACGGCGCTAACCATTGATTATGACCAAGATCAGCTACGGCGAATAGAAGCCTGAACGTGGCGATTGACGGCACATTATTAAAATCGTATAGTTTCGCGGCCAATCCAACTTGCTTATCTTGGAGATAGGCCCCATGACACCTGTGCAGATCGAAGCCGTTAAAAACTCCTGGTCCAAGGTCACCCCGATCGCCGATCAGGCCAGCGCGCTCTTTTACGAAAGGCTGTTCACCTTGGACCCGTCCCTGCGGGCGTTGTTCAAACCCGACATGGCGGAACAAAGAAAGTTGTTGATGACGATGCTCGGTACGGCGGTCGCCGGACTCGATCATCTCGATACGATCGTGCCGGCCATCCAGGCGCTTGGCTGGCGGCATAAAGGTTACGGCGTCGCCGAGGCGAACTACGAGACAGTCGGTCAGGCGCTTCTCTGGACCCTCGAACAGGGGCTCGGCGAGGCTTTCACGCCGGCGGTTCGCGAGGCTTGGACCGCGACCTTTGTCTTGGTGTCCGATACGATGAAGACGGCGGCGCGCGCCGCCTGAGTGGAAATAGGGGCGTTTTCCATTTCAGATCCGCTTGACTGGACCTCGGCGCTTGGCTTAGCTAATTTCGGGGACATTCTGCTCGTCGAGCCGCCCCTGAATGACAAGTCACGGTTAAGAGGTCTACCAAGGCAGGGAGG
>JBOIDW010000280.1:0-1555 GCA_050740655.1 Gammaproteobacteria bacterium
TCACGAGCCCAGGAGTACCTTGCCTCCTGAAGAAAAAAAGCGTTTGAAATTCCTATGCGCCGAGGCGGCCCTGGCCGAGAAAATCAGGAAGGGTGGCTCCGGTGTCTGGGGAGAGATTCCGATGACCCCCAACCCGGGCGGTGCCGGAAGAGGACCTTCACGCCATTGCGCACGATACTGCGGTTGCTAGTACTGAGTGCCCTGGTCGGCGTTGCCGGTTGCCCACAACCGAAGCCGGCCGCTGGGAGCGACGCGGCGGCGCCGGATCTGGCTGGTGAGTGGCGCGCGCAGCTGCAGTTCAGCAGTGGCGCGTTCGCCTCGGTGAAGGACCTCGAGTTCATGTATGTGTTCAACCCGGGCGGGACGCTGACCGAGTCGTCGAACTACGACGCGGCTCCGCCGGTACCGCCGGCGTATGGAATCTGGCGGAAGGTGGGGGCCCGCGAGTTCGAGGCCAAGTACGAGTTCTATGTTACGAAGCCGCCGGCGGCGTTCGATGAGATTGCCAAGGGTGCTGGCTGGCTGCCCGCTGGCCGGGGCGTGTTCGTCGAGCGGATCACGCTCTCCGAAGACGGCAACTCCTTCACGTCAAAGACCCGGTATGATGCGTTTGATACCGCGGGCCAGCCGGCCGAGGGCGGGGGTGACGCCGAGGGGCGGGGTGTCAAGCTGACGTTCTAATGGAGTGACGGCAGGAGTGTGGGGGCTCTCGCAGTAGGTTGGCACATGCCCAGGCGAGCAGCAGGAATACAGGAGGGTGTCCATGGCACAACTGACCATCAACGGCAAGACGCACGACGTCGATGTCCCACCCGACATGCCGGTATTGTGGGTGCTGCGCGACGTCGTGGGCCTGACCGGGACCAAGTTCGGCTGCGGTATCTCGGCGTGCGGGGCCTGCACCGTGCACCTCGACGGGCAGCCCACCCGCTCGTGTGTCACTCCGGTGACCGTCGCCGGCAAGAATATCACGACCATCAAGGCGATCGGGGAAACGCCGGCCGGCCGGAAGGTGCAGCAGGCATGGCTGGATCTCGAAGTCGTTCAGTGCGGCTACTGCTAATCGGGTCAGATCATGTCGGCGTCGGCGCTTCATCGACTCCGCGCGAGAACTCAGTCAGGATATCGGCGCTGCCGGCATCCTCCAGCTCGTTCATCGGTACTCACCCTGAAGACCCTGTGTGTGGCGAATGGTAGGAAAAATTAAACGATGATCGTAGGGCAAAGTGGCGCACGCTTCGATACCCCTCGCGGCCAACAACCGGAACGCATTGATTAAAGGTAGAGCATAATTATCAACCGGCGGACGGAATTTACGGGCAAAGACGCTCTGCCGTTTAGCTGTAGTCGTAACGGCTACCCTCTAAGGATGAAATATTCCGCAATCGGCTCAGTTTTCGGCAAAGTCCCCTGCTCTCTGTGCGCTAACTCATTGATTTGGTGGGCCCGGTAGGACTCGAACCTACGACCAAGGGATTATGAGTCCCCTATACAGATCGATATTAACTATATGATAAATAGCTAGAATCCAGAAATCCACTGCGGAACATAACGG
>JBOIDW010000281.1:0-26934 GCA_050740655.1 Gammaproteobacteria bacterium
ATCATGATTACTGGCCTTTCAAGGGTGATGCATCGTCCTTCACACTGGTGGGTGGACCCGCGAACGCGGTCTGGAGCCACGAGTGTCCGCAGAAGAAAGTGCGCCGCTGATGAGCGCGGATACCGCAGAACGCGCACGCGAACTGGTGGACGCAGTCTACCGGGCCGAGTCGCGCCGAGTCCTTGCCACCTTGATCCGCTTGCTGGGCGATTTCGACCTCGCAGAGGAGGCGCTGCACGACGCCTTCAGAGCGGCGATCGAGCAATGGCCGGGCGACGGCGTTCCGGCGAATCCCCGCGCCTGGCTCGTATCGGCCGCCCGCTTCAAGGCCATCGACGGCATGCGCCGGCGTGCACGGTTCAGTCCACTCGACGAAGACGCCGAGCAAATCGCGGCGCCAGACGATTCGGCGTCGTGGGCGAGCGAGGACATCGAGGACGACCGGCTGCGGCTGATCTTCACATGCTGCCATCCGGCACTGCCTGCGGACGCGCAGGTGGCTTTGACCCTTCGCGAGGTGTGTGGTCTGACGACAGAGGAAATCGCACACGCGTTCTTCACCGCCGCGCCCACCCTGGCGCAGCGCATCGTGCGTGCCAGGAACAAGATCCGCGACGCCAAAATTCCCTACCAGTTGCCCTCGCAGCAGGATCTGCCGGAGCGGCTGGACAGCGTGCTGCGAGTGGTTTACCTGGTGTTCAACGAAGGCTATGCCGCGTCGTCGGGCGCGTCGCTGACGCGGCACGATCTCTCGAGCGAGGCGATACGCCTGGCGCGTCTGCTAACCGAGCTGTTGCCGGAGCCGGAGGCGATGGGGCTGCTCGCACTGATGCTGCTGCACGAATCGCGGCGCGCCGCGCGCAGCTCGCCGGATGGCGAGCTGGTCCTGCTGGACGAGCAAGTCCGCTCGCTTTGGAACCGGGAGCAGATCGCGGACGGATCGGCGCTGGTGGAGCGGGTCCTGTCGTCGCGTCGCTTCGGCCCGTACACGCTGCAAGCCGCAATCGCGGCCGTACACGCCAACGCCCCCACCGCCGCGGCGACGAACTGGGCCGAGATCGTGGGACTCTACGAGGTGCTGTTGCGCGCCGATCCATCGCCCGTGATCGAGTTGAACCGCGCTGTGGCGGTGGCGATGCGCGACGGCCCGTTAGCCGGTCTTGCCCTTATTGACGCCATCCTGGCGCGCGGCGATCTGGCGGACTACCACCTAGCGCACTCGGCCCGGGCGGACCTGTGCCGGCGGCTGGGTCGAACGAGCGAAGCCCGAACCTCCTACGACCGCGCCCTCAGCCTCACAAAGCAGGAGCCCGAGCGACGGTTTCTCGAGCGCCGGCTGAGAGAGCTGCCCGAATGATACGCCAGGAACTGGGCTAGGTCCGGGTCCCGGTAATCCGTAGTGACCGGCTCATTCCAGGCAATCGCCAACCCGTTTAACGCGTACCGTCTGTTTCTTCATTGTGCCGTTGATGGCACGCTCCATCACCAGGGTATAGGCGTTCTCCCCATCCATAGTGAGCACCGATGTCGTCACCACGTCAAAGGATACGCCGCCCTGGTTCTTCAGCACGCACTCGGTGCGATATCGATAGCTGTCGCCGTCCTTGGACGGCGGATCGTATTGGCAATCGCTGATCTGCTCGAGCGTCCGGTTCAGTTTCTTCAGGTCCTCGATGGGATTGGTGCAGCTCGAGTCCTTGAGCGATCCCGCTTCGTTTTCCACGCTGCGCTCGGTCTCCCAAAGCCCGCTCTGGACCTCCGGCCATTCCTCGGCACGGCTGACGCCCCAGGTAAGCATAAGCGCCACACCGACGCCTGCCGCATGCGGCAGCCCAGACCGCGCCGCCCGGCGCATAGTCGATCGCTTGGATTGCATGCGGTCTCCTCGCAGACGTTATGAATCGAATCCGTATGGTAGCGCCATATCGCCCATCAATCACGCTAGACGGCGTGTGCCGGAATGATAGGCGTCTCCGAACGCACGTCGAGGTTTTGCCCCCGATGCCGCAACACGTGGTCCATGAGCACCAAAGCGAGCATCGCCTCGGCTATCGGGGTCGCGCGGATCCCGACGCAAGGGTCATGGCGTCCGTAAGTCACGATCTCCTCCGGCTCGCCACGCAGATTGACCGTCCGTCCCGGCAACCGAATGCTGGAGGTAGGCTTCAAAGCGATGCTGACCAGGATGTCCTGGCCGGACGAGATCCCGCCCAATACGCCCCCGGCGTTGTTACTGAGAAACCCCGATGGGCTCATCTCATCCCGGTGCTCGGTGCCCTTCTGCGTCACGGACGCGAAGCCGGCGCCGATCTCCACCCCTTTGACCGCATTGATCCCCATCATGGCCTTGGCGACGTCGGCATCGAGCCGGTCGAATACCGGCTCGCCCAGGCCGGGGGGCACACCGGTCGCGACGACATTGATCCGGGCGCCGATGGAGTTACCTTCCCTACGGAGATCATCCATGTAGCACTCGAGCTCGGGCACGCGGGTCGGATCCGGGCAAAAAAACGCGTTGCGCTCAACCGCCTCCCAGTCCTTGAGCATCAAGACGATGGGGCCGAGCTGCGCCAGATAGCCGCGGATCTCGATACCGCAGCGATCGCGCAAATACTTCTTGGCGATCCCGGCCGCGGCTACGCGCACGCAGGTCTCGCGCGCCGAGGCGCGGCCACCGCCGCGGTAGTCCCGGACCCCATATTTCTGCAGATAGGTGTAGTCGGCGTGGCCTGGCCGGAATTGGTCCTTGATCCGCGCGTAGTCTGGCGAGCGCTGATCGGTATTCTCGATGAGGAGACCGATGGGGGTGCCGGTGGTGTGGCCTTCAAAGACCCCCGAGAGGATGCGCACGAGGTCGTCCTCGCGGCGTTGGGTAGTGTGCCGAGAGGTCCCCGGCTTACGTCGATCCAGGTCTTTTTGCAGGTCGCCCTCGGAGAGCGCAAGCCCTGGCGGACAGCCATCGACGATGCAACCGTAAGCGGGACCGTGGGACTCGCCGAAGGTGGTCAGCGTAAAAAGGGTGCCAATGCTGTTGCCGGACATGGACGGGCATTTTAATCCTTCGCGGCATCGACGTCTCTGCGCCCCTCTAGCGCTACGCACTATTCACTATTTTCACGGCCGGAAGACGTCTTGACTACATGCGGCCCGTGACAACTGCGAAGGAGACGTTGTTATGGCGTCTTGGCTTGAGCAGACGGGTCGTTCTGCGCCCAGTGCTCTTCAACCAGCCGCTCGGCCGTTGCAAGCTCGCCTGCGGTCAATCCACGTCCCGTCCGGTCGCGCAGTGAAAGCGCATCGGCATAGCCGTTGTTCACGGCAAGGCCAAGCCATAAATAGGCCTGCACGTCGTCGCGCGGTACGCCCCGGCCATGGAGATAAAGTCTACCCAAAAAATATTGTGACGGTGCATGTCCGCCGCGGGCCGCGGCGCCCAGCCAATAAGCGGCAAGACGATCGTCCTGCGGGACTCCCTGGCCGTCCGCGTAAAGTGCGCCAAGAAAGCCCTGCGCGTATAACTGGCCCGCGGCCGCAGCGGCTCGGAACCAATGCAGCGCCTGCTGCAGGTCGGCGCCGGTACCTTCGCCTTTCAGGTACATCAAGGCAACGTTGTATTGGGCGTTCGAGTCGCCCTGCTCCGCGACTCGAGTAAACTCGGAAAGCGCCGTCGCGTAATCCTCGCGGAAATACGCGTCGACTCCTTTTTCGTAATCGGCCTGGACCGGCAAGACCAACACCAGGCACACCGCAGCCACTATCGCGAAGCCGCGCCGCCGCAGGCTAAGACCTCTTTCCACACCATGATTCGAAGGCGATTTGGTCGGGAGCGACCGCCGCGACAGTCCAACCGCACCCAGCGACCGCAAGATCGGATACCACCCGTGTACTGCTTCGTGGCCAGTGTGATGCCGCCGCACGATAGTCGTCGCGCTCGCTCTAGCGCCCATGAGCTTCAACAGCGTTGCCGCAGGGATCGGTTTGCCAACGAGAGGTGTGCCGCGTAGATGCGTTCATCTGTGCCCTACGCTCCGATTATCGATCGTCACAGGCTTAATGTACAGTACCGTTGATAACATTTTTCCCGGAGCATAACTTCGAGGATTGCGGTTAGAGCGCGCCAGTGCGTTGCCGGATAGCGAGCAACGGCGCCAACCGCTCATGGGGACCACTCACCCCCGCTAGGTTAGCGGTCAACAGCGGAATTATTTAGCCGGCGGATTGCCCGACTCGCCTTTGTATCCGATGAACAGTCGAATGCAGAGCCGCCATGACCTCCGTTCAATTCGCACCTTGTCCGATAAGTTTGAGAGGATCGCCTAGCGCCCGCACCACGCGCAGGTACCGAGAGAAAAGCTGACGGGACGGACGAAGGCTGCGGCGAGCACGGGGACGCCGCAGCGCACGCGACGCACACGCGTGCCGGGCGCAAGCGGGCTGCTGGCAGGAAGGCGAAAGGCGTTACGGACGAGCGACCTACGGATACCGGAAAGTTGCTCCGCGGTCCGGTGCCAGGGCATGACCTAAAGGACTTAGCCGCTCTCGTCTTGCAACACGAAGTCCAGACCCTCGGTTCTGGGTCCTTGTTTACTCGCAATCCAAACCTGCGTAACCAGCAGGGTCATACTCGCAATGGGGGCGCGAGGCCCAAGCTAACGGGGGGCTATCTGCGTTTCTGGCTTTACCTGGGGTCCTGCAGGTTTGCCGATTGCTCGGCGCGCGCCTATCGACGCTGAATATGCTATTGCTCGCACCCAATAAATACCCGGCCGTTGCGTTCGGAACGATTGCATCCCATTCCTGAGCAAGGACGTTCAGGACGTTGATCACCTCGGGAGACGGAATTCAGCAGCCGACACCACTTCCTTCATGAGGGCCAGTTGCGGCACCCGCTCTCAGCCGGCACCTCAATCCACGCGCCGCCGGGCCCGTCTCTTTGCACACAACGCCCCCGGATCGCCGGGTGGATCCTTGTCCTCGGCCGTTGGTCCGATCCACGCCAAAGCCAACACGCGGGAGCCGTCCGGCTCGGCGGCGCCACTACCGTGATCTCGAGTGGCAGGTTGTAAAAGATACGTTCTATGCGCCTCGCCCGTCATGGGACACCAAGCTGGAGCATGAAACTTGGCCCGCGCGTTCCATGCCCCAACCCCCATGAAACTCTAAACTTGCACAGCGGGCCCCCGCCTCATCTTCAGGAAATAAAACGCCACCCCGCCAACCGCGACCGCAACCAATATAATCAATATCGGATTGAAACCAATACCCGCTGGTTCCACCCAAATCGGCGCCTTCATTACCAAGGGCCGCGTATCACCCATCGTAAGTACCGCCATATAGCGTTTGGCCGCGTCGATGTCGGCCTCCACATTGAGCGTACCGGTTGGGTACACGTTGGTGGGCAGCTGCGCGACCGTTCTAATCGGTGTAGCGACCTGGTCGGATCCCTCCGTGGTCTCGACGACGCGGAGTTCCACGGGCTTGCTACGCATCTCGGTTTGAACCAAGTCAAAGACCAGCGTTGTTTTCCCCGCTGCCGGGAGTTGCCAGCAATGTTCCGTGCCTCCGGTCGCGATCTGGTACGCGGTGAAATGCATCGTGTACTTACCGAGCTCGACAACGCAGGTGTCGAACTCGATTGCGGCCCCACCATGGCTATAGGCCGCCGAGCTGGCAAACATCGTAGCGCATAACCCAGCGGCTCGAAGCTTCGATCTCCACCTCATAATACTCACCTCTCTTGTTTCAGTTGCCTTTCGTTACAGGCGTTAAATAGATGCAAAACCTCTCATGCCCCCCCTAAAGACACCGCCCCCTTGGAAGGGGGCGGTTTAATGGACGTCGCGGTTGAATGCCCCTAATAATTATTGTCCGGGGCCCGCTGGTTACTGCTTACGGCGTCTAGGCGTTAGCTGAACCTCGGGAGCAACGGGCCGCCCACGGGAACCACATGCCTAAAGCCACTGGTAGTGTCAAGGAAGAATAGCAGACCGCCAAAGCGGCTATCCGGGTCGTAAATGACGTCGGCGAGACGCTCATTCTCCCAGGCGGCATCCGTACCGGTAATAGTTACTACCTTCGAGTTACCAGGCATGATCGGGCTGTTGTCGTCAACCGACAGGCCCTCAGGCGCCAGCAACTGTGGAGGATAGTTGGTGTCATCCTTGTACACTGCGGCGTTCAGGAAGCGGACGCCCGCTGTCTCATACTCCGCAACCTGCAGCGGATTGGTGCCACGGTTGGTCACCCGAACCTTCAGCACGATGGCGCGGCCGGGCACGCGATAGGTCGCTTGCTCGACAACGGCCTCAACCGCCTTCATCCCTTCCGGGATCGGATCCATGACACCGATCACGCCCGCCTGCAGCGGAACGGTGATGGGATGCTCGCTGGTGGCAGAGGTATAGCCGAAAAACGTGATCACAACCGCCAGGACCATGAAGACCTGGCCCACTTTGACATCTCCCGGAGTGATCAAGGAATCCGCCTGGCCTTCCTTACACGCCACATAGCGAGGTACGAACACCGGGCCCTTGCACCAGTACGCGCAATACGCGATCCCGAAGATGTACCAGAACCAACTCCAGCCCCAGATGGCGCCCGTACCGTAGGTCTCGATGTCGACCTGATTGCCGGTCAGCGTGGTCAGAACGTGCTTATAATCCGCCAGACTACCGGTGATCTCGACCCATTTGCCGGGTCCGATGATTGGGCCCGCTGCTTCGACATTCATCATCGAATGCATATGCCAGCGGCCCGGACGGCGCGCCTGCATGACGACCTTGAAGTTATAGTCCTTACCCAGGGTCAGGTTAACCGACCGCGGGACGAACTGACCACCGATATAGGATTCCACGCGGGTCAAGACCGGGCCTGGAATACCCACGTTTAAAAACGCAGGAGACGTCTCCGGATTCGCAGTGGTCTCCGGCCAGTTCTTGAAGACGTGGAATTTCCCCGTCAGGGTCATCTTATCGTTGACCTTGAGCTTGTCGGTGGACCACCGCAGGTCATACCAGTGGATGGTACGCATCCTCAGGAACGCCTGCTGCGATTTCTCACCGTGTGCGGATGCGGCCGGCGTATACAGCCCCGTTGCCAGGATCGCCGCAGCCACACCGGCCGTAGCGAACCGCGCCACCCTGCTTCTCATTGATGTAATAGTCATGTTATAGCCTCGTATGCGATTATGGGTTTGTTTTACTGTCATGTCGTGGCGGTACGGCCTAGTATTCCTGCACGAATCTCGTGGTGCAGAACCAGCGGCCGAAGAAATGCCAAATGAAGTAAATCAACGAGCTGACGAACCCGGAGAAGAAGGCCGAAACCGGCACCACGTCCTTACCGAAGGTTCGCAGCGTACCCTTCTCTACGAAGCGGATGTACTCTGGCGTGCCTGTACGCACGTAATGGTAACCCATAATGTCCGCCACGGTCATCATCATACCCTGGTACTCGACCGGCTGGTGGTACTTGGCTAGCATTGACCAGTTGCTGGGATAGAACAGCAAGCTAAAGCATATACCGCCGAGGACGGCCGTAACAATATAGCTCTTGCTCCATAGCAGCATGACATCCAGGAAAACGGCGCTGGGGACCACGGTCGCCGGCCAAACGAAGTTGATCGGGAAATAGGTCCAGCCCCAGAAGTTGAAGTAACGATTGACCCACTCGCCGAACAGCAAGCCCAGAATGGCAAAGGTTGCGCCGAAAGGCAGACGCAGCCTGTCCCACATAAAGAACTGGATGGATGCCGGGAAGGTGATCAACATGATCGGGGTCACCGTGGGCCACAGACGGCGGTCCTTCCAGTCGATCCAGAAGTCCCAGTCGCCCATGGTCAACATGGCATGGACGTGATAGCCGCCACAGAACACCAAGAAGGAAAACACCAGGATAATATAGTCTGCCGTCCGCGACGCCTGGACAATCTCGGCGCGGGTAAACACGGTTGGTGAAAGAGAACTCATTTGGTTATGCCTCCTCAAATTTCTAGATATTGTTTGTGTCGAACGCCAACATCGGATCAGGTCGCATTGCCTCTTCCACGCGCCCGTTTTGTGAGCGCTTAGTTAGAAGGGCTGCCCCTTGTAAGGGCAGCCCAGAGGCATCCGGCCTTATTCTTGTTGTGGTACGACGCTTAGCACTCTTTTAAGGCTGGAGCACACACCTCGCCTAAGCGATCAAAGATCTGATAGAGCAGACCGCAGAGACCCAGCGCCATCCAACCGAAGAAGACGAAGCCGTAGTGCAACGGAGCGACAAAGAGCTCCTCCATCCACCAGAAGGTGTGGCCCCACTCGTTGAGGCCGACGTTCGGGAGGATCATGAAGGGCCCTACGGTCACGATGAGATACGGCAGCGACACGCCCTTGGAGAACATGGGCAGGCGCGTACGAGCATACATGAAGGCGCCCCAACCGGTGACGATGTAGATCGGGTAGCTCATGTAAAACTCGATGATGTGGCTCGGCGTGAAGTCCGTATCACGGATTACCGTCTGGTGCCAGGTACCATCCTGCTCGGTATAGAAGCTGGCGCCCCAGTAAATAGCCATACCGTAGGCCAACAGCCAGACCAAGTGATGGAAGTGACGTTTCAGCTCGTCGCGGGGGGACAGTGCATCCATGTTGCGATCACGGGTCTTCCACAGATAAGCACCAAAGAACGAGAAGGTCGAGACCTCAAGGACCGCTTCGATATAGAACCAGTTCATCCAATAGGTCTTGAACTCCGGTGCAAAGGCGTCCAGACCCGCCGACCAACCATAGACCTCTTCGTACCAGCGCACGAAAAAGTTAAAGAAGGTGAAGGCAGCGACAGTCAACCATAGGTTCCGCTTATTCAGGAATCCGGCTGACTCTTTCGCCGCAATTTGCGTTGCTACTTGTGACGTTACAGCCATTTTAATTTGCCTCCTACTGTTATTGGTTAATTAACCGCTCCACCCCCGATCCTAATGCCGGGAATGAAGTCCTGCTTACGGCGCGCCCCTCGCATTCTCAGCCAAAAGTGAGAGAAGCAGATTGCCGTATGTGCGCGTAGTCTATCAACGAAGGTAAGCATGTCAAGCCGCTAGATCGCCACCGCCACGGCCGTGTGATTGAATCATCATGCCCCTCTGGACCGTAGGAATGCTCCGCCCCCGGCGCGACAAAACTCTAAATTTATACGTAATAACAATGAGTTAGATAATTCACTCGACCGCGGGGACAAACCGTACGGCAAATGACGATGAAGAAAACTTAATTCCCTGTTCATGTGCTGGCACGGCACCCGGGGCTGTTGCCTGCCTCCTCTTCAAAAGAACAGTGCAGGATAGCCATAACGGTACTTGATTTTACGTCCTTACCCTTCAAATATTGAAGTATAAGCGCTCTAGAATACCCTGAATCACGCATAATATGAATGGGTTACCATTGTCGCCCACCATCCCCCTGGGCAAGGGATGGAACCGACTTGTTCGGCTAATATCCATGGGCGCCGCCCTGGGTTTTGCCTGTGGCGCTACAACGCGCCCCGTGGGAAGGACCTTTAAACTTATGGTAGGCAATGACTTGCAGTTTTTAGCGACCGCGCACGATGACGGTTATTGCTAGGGAAAGAGCAAATACCCCCGCCCGGAATGCACGATTCATCGCTGTGCCTAGAAAAATCGGTGGATGATATATTTTAAATCACAGGCTGTTATAATCGAAACTGAACAATTTGGTTGACGTTTCTTGGCCCAAGCGATCCGCAAGAAGGCGGTGCCTTCGACCCCCTCCATCAGCGTCCCGGTGCTGCGGCATCTCAAGGAAGGTACGCTCATCGCTTGCGCTGCCGTGGCGGTATTCATGTTTACCGCTCTGCTGAGCTATCAACCGGCCGATCCGGCCTGGACCCACACCAGCACCAACGCGGAGCTCGTCAACAAAGGTGGGATGGCCGGCGCGCTGTTTGCGGACGTGACGCTTTATCTCTTCGGGCGTTTGGCCCTGGTCCTGCCCTTGGGGTTAGTCTTCACCATTGGCCTGCTGTCGCGCAGCCTACAGCGGGTGAGTGGCATCGATTACGTGCACGGCGTGACCCGCGCCGTCGGTTTCGCAGTGATGCTGACCGCCGGCTGCGGCCTGCTGGCGATGTATTTCGCGGACGCCACCGGGCTCCCGCACTACGGATCGGGGATCCTCGGTAAGCTCATCGGCACGGCAGTCGCCTCGATGTTCGGCCACCTGGGCGGCTCGGTGTTGTTGCTGGCCTTGCTGCTCGCCGGGGTCACACTGTTCACCGGATTGTCCTGGTTCTGGGTAATGGACTTGATCGGCGCCCAGGTGTTGGAGCTGGCAGCCAATGCCCGCCGCCACGCTTTGCTGGTCGCCGATCGGTGGCAGGGGCGCCGCGCCATCCAGGCGCGCGAGGCGGTGTTGGAGACCGAGACCAGCAAGGCCGAGCAGCGGCCGAAGCCGCGCATCGAGCCGGCACCTCTCGTTACGATTACCCGCCCGGTCCTGACCACCGATCGCCAGACCTCGTTGTTCGAAACCGGCGAGACCCTCCTGCCGCCCTTGCACCTCCTCGATGAGCCGCCGCCGGCCAAAGGCGGTTATTCGACGGAGACCTTGCAGGCCATGTCGCGCCAAGTCGAGCTCAAGCTACTCGATTTCGGTATCGAGGTCGCGGTGGTAGCCGTACATCCGGGGCCCGTGATCACCCGTTTCGAGCTACAACCGGCACCGGGGGTCAAGGCGGCACGCATCACCAGTCTGGCCAGGGACCTGGCCCGATCGCTGTCCACCATCAGCGTGCGCGTCGTGGAGGTCATCCCCGGTAAATCGGTCATCGGTCTGGAGATCCCCAATCAGGAGCGCGAGGTGGTGAGCCTGCGCGAGGTCATGAGCTCCCAGGAATACGAACGCAGCCAGTCGCCGCTGACGCTGGGCCTGGGCAAGGACATCGGCGGTAAGCCGGTGGTCGTGGACCTGGCGCGCATGCCGCATCTCCTGGTGGCCGGCACTACCGGCGCCGGCAAATCCGTCGCCTTGAACGCCAAGATCCTAAGCCTGCTCTACAAGGCCACGCCGGAGCAGGTACGGCTCATCATGATCGATCCCAAGATGCTCGAGCTGTCGGTCTACGAGGGGATCACCAGCCTGCTGGCACCGGTAGTGACCGACATGAAAGAGGCCGCCAATGCGCTGCGCTGGTGCGTCGCGGAGATGGAGCGCCGCTACCGCCTGATGGCGACCCTCGGGGTCCGCAACCTGGCCGGCTATAACCGCATGGTAAGCGAGGCCGCGGAGCGCGGCGAGCCGCTCAGGGACCCCGGCGCGGGGCTCGGCAACCCGGAGCCGCCGGTGCTCTCGACGCTGCCCCATATCGTCGTCATCGTCGATGAGCTAGCCGACATGATGATGACGGTCGGCAAAAAGGTCGAGGAGCTGATCGCGCGCCTGGCGCAGAAGGCCAGGGCCTCAGGGATCCATCTAATCCTGGCAACGCAGCGGCCATCGGTGGACGTGATTACCGGCCTCATCAAGGCCAACATCCCGAGCCGCATCGCGTTTCAGGTCTCCTCCAGGGTCGATTCGCGGACCATCCTCGATCAAATGGGCGCCGAGAACCTGCTCGGCCATGGCGACATGTTGTACCTGCCGCCGGGTACCGGATTACCCATGCGTGTGCATGGGGCTTTCGTATCCGATCAGGAGGTGCATCGCGCGGTGGCCTTCATCAAGGGGCATGGCGCACCGGACTATGTCGATGCGATCCTGCATGAGGAAGAAGAGGCGACCGAGGAGCGCTCTAGCGCGGGGACCGGGACCCTCGCCGGCGGGGAAGACGATGCACTTTATGACGAGGCGGTGCGCTTTATCACCGAAACACGCCGTGCCTCGGTCTCGGGCGTACAGCGACGCTTGAAGATCGGCTACAACCGCGCGGCCCGTTTGGTGGAGGACATGGAGCGCGCCGGGGTCGTCGGCGCCTTGCAGTCGAACGGTTTTCGCGAGGTCTTGGCCCCGCCGCCACCCAAAGATTGACCTGACTAAGGTAATCCTGAGTACATGACTCTACCCTACTATACCGGCAACCTTCTTGCCGCGTTCCTGTTCGTGTACGTGGCCCACGCACAGGCCGCACCCACCGCCTTGGAACGATACCTAGACGGCCTGGAGACCCTGCGGGCGAGCTTCGATCAGGAGCTGATCGACGAGCGCGGCAGTCTACGGGAACAGGCGCGCGGCACGCTGTATCTGCATCGACCGGGGCGCTTCCGCTGGGATTATCATCGCCCTTACCAGCAGACCATCGTCGCCGACGGTATCAAGGTCTGGATCTACGATAAGGAGCTGGAACAGGTCACGGTCAAGCCGCTCGCGGCCGCGCTCGGGAGCACGCCGGCGCTGCTCCTGGGCGGCAAGGTCGATATCCATCGGGAACTGACGGTCACCGCGCTTGCAAAACACGAGGGGCTGGATTGGATGCGGCTCGTGCCCAAAGACCGTGAAGCGCAGTTCACGGACGTGCGGCTGGGATTCGCAGGGAAAGACCTGCGCCGTATGGATCTCAAGGACAACTTCGGCCAGACCACGCGGATACGATTCTACGGCACACAACGCAATCTCAAGCTGGACCCCAAGTTGTTTGTTTTCACGCCGCCCCGGGGCGTGGATGTGCTGGATACCGCTGACGATCCTTAGCCCTACGGCCGGGGCTGGCGCAGCCGGCCGCGCTGGCCTATCTTGGGCACATGCCCGACCCCGGCAACATCGTGCATCCCCTAGCTGATCGCATGCGGCCGTGCTGCCTCGACGAGCTTGAAGGCCAAGGCCATCTCCTCGGGCCCGGCTGTCCATTGCGCCGTGCCATCGAGGCGGGCCGCGCCCACTCCATGGTCCTGTGGGGCGCGCCCGGCACGGGGAAAACCACGCTGGCGCGCCTGCTGGCCTTGCACGGCCAGGCGCGATTCGTAAGCCTGTCCGCGGTACTCTCCGGGGTCAAGGAGATCCGCGCCGCTATCGAGGCGGCGCAACACCACTGGCGGGACAGCGGCCGCGGCACCCTGCTGTTCGTCGATGAGGTGCATCGGTTCAACAAGTCGCAACAGGACGCCTTTCTGCCCTTCGTCGAGGACGGTACCGTGACCTTCATCGGTGCCACCACGGAGAATCCCTCCTTTGAGCTGAACAACGCCTTGCTCTCGCGCCTGCGCGTCTACGTGCTGAAGGCCTTGGATGCGGCCGCGCTGCGCAGCGTCATCGATAGGGCGCTGGAAGACCGCGAACGCGGTCTCGGTGGGCTCGGGATCACGATGGCCCCCGAGCTACGCGATCGGCTCGCGGAGATCGCCGACGGCGACGCGCGGCGCGCCTTGAATCTGCTCGAGATCGCCGCCGATCTCGCACCCGGCGGGGTCATCGATTTGGGCCTCTTGCAGCAGATCGCAAGCGGCGGTACGCCGCGCCGCTTCGATAAGCATGGGGAGGTGTTTCACGACCAGATCTCGGCCTTGCACAAATCGGTGCGCGGCTCGGCCCCCGACGCAGCATTATATTGGCTCGCGCGCATGCTGGACGGCGGCTGCGATCCGCTGTACATCGCCCGGCGCGTGGTGCGCATGGCGAGCGAGGACATCGGCAACGCCGATCCGCGCGGCCTGCGCTTGGCGCTCGATGCCTGGGAGACACAGGAGCGCCTGGGCAGCCCGGAGGGTGAACTGGCCATTGCGCAGGCGGTGGTCTATCTCGCGTGCGCGGCCAAGAGCAACGCCGTCTATCGGGCGTTTCTAGCGGCGATGACCGATGCGCAGCGATCGGGGTCCTTGGAGGTCCCGGTCCAGTTGCGCAATGCCGCGACCCCGCTCATGCGGCACCTCGGATACGCCAAGGACTATCGCTACGCGCACGACGAGCCTTCGGGCTACGCCGCCGGGGAATGTTATCTGCCCGAGCCCTTGCGCGGCCGGAACTATTACCAACCGGTCGAGCGCGGCCTGGAGGTGCAGATCGGCGAGAAGCTGTCGGGCCTGCGGGCGCTGGACGCAGCGGCGCAGGGCGCAAGCGCTACGAAGCCGAATAAATAAGCGGGTCTCGAAAAACCAGATGCTTGTCCTGCGGAAAAGGTCGAAACGCTGCACTTGGGCAAAGTGACGATATTTCGCGGCCCGCGTAACGGGAATGGCGGCAGGAGTACCCAACGATGCTAGACCCGCAGCGACTGCGTAGCGATCCCGAGGCCGTCGCCGCCGCCCTGCGCCCGCGGGGCTACGAGCTGGATACCGGCACCTATGCGCAGTTGGAAGAGGCACGTAAGCGCTGGCAGGTCGCGACCCAGGACCTGCAGCATGAACGCAACAGCAAGTCCAAGCTGATCGGCATGCTCAAGGCCCGGCGCGAGGACGCGAGTACGGTGCTGGAGGAGGTCGCGAATCTGGGCGAGCGCCTGACGGCGGCCGAGGAGGCGCTGCAAAAGGTGCAAGCACAGCTCGAGGCGTTCAGCCTGCTTATCCCCAATATCCCGCATGCCTCGGTGCCGACGGGACAAAGCGAGGCCGACAATATCGAGATCCGGCGCTGGGGCACGGCACCCGATCTCGGCTTCCCGGCACGGGACCACGTCGATATCGGCGGCGCCTTAGGCCATATGGATTTCGATGCGGCGGCCAAGATCGCGGGTGCGCGTTTCGTCGTGCTCTCGGGTCCCCTGGCACGATTGCACCGCGCCTTGACCCAATTCATGCTCGATCTGCATACCCAATCGCATGGCTATACCGAGGTCTATGTGCCTTATCTGGTCAATGCCGGCAGCATGCTGGGGACCGGACAGTTGCCCAAGTTCGCCGAGGACCTGTTCGCCGTGCCGGGGCAAGGATTTTATTTGATCCCGACCGCGGAGGTGCCGGTCACCAATCTGGCGCGTGACTCGATCATCGAGGCCGAGGGCCTGCCGCGGCGCACTGTCTGCCATACGCCGTGCTTCCGCTGCGAGGCAGGCTCCTACGGCAAGGATACCCGCGGCATGATCCGTCAACACCAGTTCGACAAGGTGGAACTGGTGCAGCTCGTACGGCCCCAGGACTCTTACGCGGCGTTGGAGGAGTTGACGGGGCATGCGGAGCGCGTATTGCAACTCCTCGGCCTGCATTATCGGGTAATGGCATTGTGCAGTGCCGATCTCGGGTTTTCCGCGGCCAAGACCTATGATTTGGAGGTCTGGCTCCCCGGCCAGCAGTGTTTTCGCGAGATCTCCTCCTGCAGCAACTTCGAGGCCTTTCAGGCGCGGCGCATGAAGGCGCGGTGGCGCCCCGAGCTGGGCCGCCCCGAGCCCTTGCATACCTTGAACGGATCGGGCCTGGCCGTGGGCCGCACGCTGATTGCCGTCATGGAGAATTATCAGGACGCCAACGGCCGGATCCGCATCCCGGAGCGCTTGCAATCGTATCTGGGCGGGATGACGGAGATTGAGTAAGCGTGGGGCGATTCTGCGTGGCGAAATTATCCTAACAAGTGCTGCATGCACTCGCCGGCCACCCCCGCCGGCGGCCTCCGTAGGTCATCGCATTGATCGCCAAGGGCATCGGTCACGATGCTGCAGACCCCATGGTCCGGAAAGATCGCGCACGGCTGGAAACGCGGTGACGTAGCCCGTGTAGCTGAGACTGGACGGATCCGAGCTCCGGCGTCCGGCGGTGGAGTATCGGCACGGACTTTATTAAGATCCCCAAACCTCTTTAGACCGGGCCGCTCCGGCCCATTGATTTTTTGGATCGAGCGAAAATGGAAGGCGTCCCAATCTGGATTTGGATACTCATGGCGGTCCTGTTTGCCGTAGGGGTCGTCATCGGCCGGACTCTTTCCACCGGGGTTAAGCGGATCAAGCTGTTACAAACCGATATTCAGCAGACCCGGGCCGAGCTGGATAGGACCCGGACCGAGCTGGAGGAGGCCCGTGCCATGCTGGAGGAGACCCGGCAGGAGGCCCTCGCCTATCGGCAGCAGGTCACCGAGCACTTTTCCAAGGCAGCGGATCTCTTCAACAGCCTGACGGTCAACTACCGCGCGGTGTATGAGCACCTCGCCAAGAGCTCGTACCAGTTGTGCGACGAAACCACGGTCCTACTGAGCGACGGCATGCCACCCGGCGAGCGACGGCTTGAGCAGACCGCTGGCGCCACGGCGGCTACCGAACCGTCTGCTTACGATTCGGATACGGCCGCGAGTACCCGAGACAACGCTAGCCCAAACGAAATGCGGACCTCCCCCCCTCACCACCAGCGCAAGATCGGCTATTGATGCGCACGGCGGCGTCACCGCCGCTTGGACCACCGCATCCCCGGCACGATGCCCTCCTCGGTCCCCGTGGGGAAACGGCCACGCTGTATGGCGAGCACCCCCGAAAGAATGATGAGCGAGGCCCCGGCGAAGGTCATTGCGTCCGGGACCTCGCGCCACAACCACCATCCAAGCAGGCTCGCGAACAATACCGTCGCATAGGTGTACGGCCCGATGCGCGCCGCCGGGGCCAAGTTGTAGCCGTGCGTGAGCAGTAGCTGGCCCTGGGTCGCACAGAAGCCGGCGAAGAGCATCAGCATCAGGCCACGCAGCGACGGCGTCTGCCAGCGATAAAGCGCGGGCAGGCTCGATACGACAGCGCCGATAAGGCTGAAATAGAACACCGTGCGCCGGGTCGGCTCGCTATGCGCCATACTGCGCAGTGAGACCATGGCCAGGGCCGCGAGCACCCCTGAGATCGCCCCCCAGATCGCCGCCGAGGAGAAGAACCCGACGCCCGGTCGTAATACCAAGGCGACCCCCAGAAAGCCGACGATGGCGGCGGCCAGGAGTGGCCGCGACAGCGGCTCGCCCAGCCACAGAAAGGCAATCGGGGCGATATAGAGCGGCGCGCTGAAGTTGAGCAGCATGGCCTTGGCCAGATCGAGCTCGGCCAGGGCATAGAAGAAGCAATACATAGCCGCCAAGCCCGCTAAGGAGCGCAGCAGATGGGCCCGCCATTGCGTAGTGGCCAGCAGTCGCCGGTCGCCGCGCAGCCAGGGCAATAACACCAGCAGACCGAAGCTATTGCGCAGGAACACCAGCATCTCGTTGGGCAGCTCCTGCGAGGCGATACGTATCGCGGCCGCCATCAGCGCCATCATGAGTGAGGCGCCGATGGCGCACAGTGCGCCCCGCGCCGGGTTGGGCGGGTGTAACATGAATCGATAGTAGCGGATGCGTACGCGTGCAGCGGGTGTGGTAACGAGTAACCCTATTCTCCGCCAGCAGGATGAGCGGGGCGGATCCCGGCAGATCCTCGCGATGCGCTGGATTTCGGTCTTCGACGCAATCTACACTATTTCTGATGCTTCATGGTAGGAAGGTACATCAATGGGCTTAGTCAATGGCACGGTGGTGCTCAAGAACCCGCGGCTCCCGGACGCTGCTCCGGTCCAGGTCGAGGTATTAGCAGATTCAGGCGCCTTGCATCTGTGCATCCCGGAGCATGTCAAGATTCAGCTGCGTCTGGAGGCGATAGATTGCAAGGAAGTAACGCTGGCAGATGGGAGCCGAAAGGTGGTTGAGTACGTTGGGCCGATTGAGCTTCACTTCAAGAACCGAGTAGGGTTCGCGGGAGCCTTGGTCATGGGTGACCAGGTCTTGCTCGGGGCGATACCTATGGAAGACATGGACCTCGTCATCATTCCCAAGACTCGTACACTTGCCGTTAACCCCGAGAGCCCTAACGTGGCATCGTCTATCGCGAAATGAAGGCGCCAAGCCGGGCAATGCCTGCCATCGATACGGTGTGGTCAAGGCGCTCTACCACTATTCGCTGCATCGCGGCTCCTTGGACTGTGGGAGTAGGCCGAACGGTGGGAGCGGTTACAGCCACAGGGGGCCTTCGACGTGCACCTGACTCCCACGGCGGCCTCGGGGACGCCGGTCTACTCGCAGCCCCGTGTCGCGTCTTCCCGCCCGCCATACCCCGAATCCCGCGCCATGGCTAGCGTGTACCGCAAGGCCGGCGCATGACCCGCTTCATCTTCGTCACCGGCGGCGTGGTGTCCTCCCTGGGCAAGGGCATCGCCTCGGCCTCGCTAGGGGCCTTGCTCGAGGCCCGCGGCCTCAAGGTCGCGATGGTGAAGTTCGATCCCTACATCAACGTCGATCCCGGCACCATGAGCCCGTTCCAACACGGCGAGGTCTACGTCACCGAGGACGGCGCGGAGACCGATCTGGACCTCGGCCACTACGAGCGCTTCGTGCGCACCCGCACCGGCCGCCACAGCAACTACACCACCGGGCGCATCTACGAGCACGTGATCCGCAAGGAGCGGCGCGGCGATTACCTCGGCGGTACGGTGCAGGTGATCCCGCACATCACCGACGAGATCAAGCGCTGCGCGCGCCAGGGCGCCGGCGACGCGGACGTCGCCATGGTCGAGATTGGCGGCACGGTCGGAGACATCGAATCGCTGCCGTTCCTGGAGGCGATCCGCCAATTCCGCATCGAGCTGGGCGGCAAGCGCACGCTGTACATCCATCTGACGCTGGTGCCGATCATCGCCTCGACCGGCGAGATCAAGACCAAACCGACCCAGCATTCGGTCAAGGAGTTGCGTTCCATCGGTATCCAGCCCGATATCCTTTTATGCCGCGTCCATCGGCCGCTGCCGGAGACCGAGCGCAACAAGATCGCATTGTTCACCAACGTCGAGGAACGCGCCGTGATCTCGGCCGTCGACGTGGACAACATCTATAAGATCCCTTTGTTGCTGCACGCCCAGGGCCTGGACCGGATCGTCGCCGAAAAGCTCGGCCTCGACGTGCCGGAGGCGGACCTGCGCCAGTGGCAACAAGTCGTCGAGGCCATGGAGCATCCTGGGGCGGAGGTCAAGGTCGCCATGGTCGGCAAGTACATGCACCTGACCGAGTCCTACAAATCGCTGTCCGAGGCCCTGGTACATGCCGGGATCCAGACCCGCACCAAGGTCCACATCGCGTTTGTGGATTCAGAGCACGTCGAGCAACACGGCACCGGCGCCGTGGACGGGGTCGATGCCATACTGGTGCCCGGCGGCTTCGGCCGGCGTGGCATCGAGGGCATGATCGCCACCGTGCGGCAGGCCCGCGAGGGCGGCATCCCTTATCTCGGGATCTGCCTGGGGATGCAGGTCGCGGTCATCGAGTTGGCCCGCCACGTGGCCGGCCTGAGCGGCGCCCACAGCACCGAGTTTCACCGCGAGAGCGCATACCCGGTCATCGCCCTGGTGACCGAATGGACCACCGCGAACGGCCAAGTCGAGCACCGCAGCGAGGCCTCCGATCTCGGCGGCAGCATGCGGCTCGGCGGCCAGGAATGCCGGCTCGCGCCGCACAGCCGGGCGCGGGCCATCTACGGACGCGAGGTGGTCATCGAGCGCCACCGGCATCGCTACGAATTCAACAACCGATACCTCGAGGTCCTGGAACGCGCCGGGCTGCGCATCGCCGGGCGTTCCCTGGATGGCCAGTTGGTGGAAATAGTCGAGCTGCCGGGCCATCCGTGGTTCATCGGCTGCCAGTTCCACCCCGAGTTCACCTCCACGCCTCGCGACGGCCACCCGTTATTCAAGCACTTCATCCAGGCGGCCTTGGACTATCGCATCGCGCAGCGCCCGCGGCTCAAAGATGCGGCTGTGTAACTTCGAGATAGGCAGCGGGGCACCGCTGTTCCTCATCGCCGGCCCGTGTGTCATCGAGAGCCGGCAACTGGCCATGGATACCGCCGGCCGGCTCAAGGAGATGACGGCCGCGCTGGGCCTGAATTTCATCTACAAGTCCTCCTTCGACAAGGCCAACCGCACCTCGGGGGCGAGCTTTCGCGGTCCCGGGTTGGCGCAAGGACTGCGCATCCTCGACCAGGTGCGCCGCGACATCGGCGTGCCGGTCCTGACGGATGTGCACGAGGATACGCCGCTCGCGGAGGTGGCGGAGGTCGTCGACGTGTTGCAGACCCCGGCGTTTCTCTGCCGGCAGACCGATTTCATCCGCAACGTCGCGCGCCAGGGCCGGCCGGTCAATATCAAAAAGGCCCAGTTCCTCGCGCCCTGGGACATGCGCCACGTGGTCGACAAGGCCAAGGCCACGGGCAATGAGCAGATCCTGGTCTGTGAGCGCGGCACCAGCTTTGGTTACAATTACCTGGTCTCGGACATGCGAGCGCTCGCGGTCTTGCGCGATACCGGCTGCCCGGTGGTGTTCGATGCCACGCATTCGGTGCAGATGCCGGGGGGCCTGGGCAGCCGCTCCGGCGGGCAGCGCGAGTTCGTACCGCTCTTGGCGCGCGCCGCGGTCGCCGCGGGGATCGACGGGGTATTCATGGAGACGCACCCGCAGCCGGAGCAGGCGCTCAGCGATGGGCCCAATGCCTGGCCGCTGGATGAGCTGCCTCGCCTGCTGGAGACCCTGTTGGAAATAGACCGTGTGGTGAAGCGTAGAATGTAGGTTGGGCGCGTTACAATCCTTGTTTCACTATGAAGGAGCACTGTCATTGACCAGAGAGGACGTAAGGACAATCATTCGGCCGAGCGGTGGGTTCGAAATCTACCCGTCAACGCACGATGCGGGATTCGATTTCGGTTCCGTCCCGGTTGCTCCCACTCGTAGCGACCCGCGCTACCGACTCCGTCTAAGAACGCTTGGGCACATAGAAAGACTTGCTAAAGCGCGTTTTATCCTGGCTGAAAAGCGTCCTGAGCTGCGCCCGGAATTGCTGGACGCAGGCGACCCGGATACCGTTCGATCTATCGTCCTTAGCGTTTTTGCCAGTAGCGAAATAGAGGGCGAAGGAATTTCTGCCGATTATCTTGAACCTTTTGTTGCTGGACATACCGAGCCAGGCGAGCACGTCGATGACGAACTGCGGCAGCGTTTGCATGCGCATCGTGACATCAAGGACACCTACTTTTGGGTCCTGAATCAGCAATCAGAGCCGGTTTTGACCTACGATTTTGTGCTGGAAGTCCATCGCCGCATGTTTCAGAGTGCCAAACCCGAAATCGCCGGACAGATAAAGGACCGCGAGGTTCGGATCAGATGGCACCGCCACGATGGCGTCGTGGAAGTACCTACGCTACCGGCAATACAGGCGGAACCGTGCCTGCGCGCGCTCTGTGAACGAGCAAGTCGGATGTTTCGACTCGCGAAGGAAAACGCGGACGCGCCGATGCTACTCGCGGCAGCCGAGTTTGCTTGTGACTTCTTGGCGATTCATCCATTTCGGGATGGAAATGGACGCACGGCACGCTTGTTATCGACATACCTTTTGGAAAGCGGAGGATATCATTTCACCAAGATTTATCCGCTCGACGAGGTCATTTTAGACACCCGTGCAGAGTACTACGAGGCGCTCAACACCTCACAACGCTACTGGCATACGGCGGAAGAGGACCTTTCTCCTTGGATGGAGTATTTCGTGGAAGCGGTGTTCGAGCAATGGGAACGCGCTTTTCGACGCGTGCGAAATCAGGCCGCCCGAACGAGGTAATTCATGTGCGCCCAACCGGTCAGTCGAGCGGGCGCACTAGGATTTGAACAGGAGTCGAGCCCGATGTCGAAGATAACCTCCATACAGGGACGCGAGATCCTCGATTCGCGCGGGAATCCGACCGTGCAGGTCGAGGTGCGCACGGAGTCCGGCGCCGGCGGTGTCGCGGCCGTGCCCTCCGGGGCCTCGACCGGCGAGCGCGAGGCCATCGAGCTGCGCGACGGCGATCGTAAACGCTATCGCGGCAAGGGTGTCACCAAGGCCGTCGGGCATGTCAACGGCGAGATCCGGGCGGCAGTGGTGGGCCAAGAGGTCAGCGCACAGTCGGCCTTGGACCAGCGCCTGCGCGAGCTGGATGGCACGCCGAACAAGGCGCGCCTGGGGGCCAACGCGATCCTCGGGGTGTCCATGGCCGCAGCGCGCGCCGCGGCGCAAGAGGCCGGCCTGCCGCTGTATCGATACCTGGGCGGTGCCGGGCCCTTCGAGATGCCGGTACCGATGATGAACATCATCAAC
Source organism: Gammaproteobacteria bacterium (assembly GCA_050740655.1). GTDB lineage: Bacteria > Pseudomonadota > Gammaproteobacteria > JACCXJ01 > JACCXJ01 > JBOIDW01. Next base: position 22,018 of record JBOIDW010000281.1, read on the forward strand.
GGCGGTGCGCATGCCGACAACAGCGTGGATTTTCAGGAGTTCATGATCCTGCCGGTCGGCGCGGCCAACCTGCGCGAGGCGGTACGTTATGGTGCCGAGGTCTTTCACGCCCTGCGCGAGGTGCTGCACGAGCGCGGCCTCAGCACCGCGGTCGGCGACGAGGGCGGCTTTGCGCCCGATCTGCCGTCGAACGAGGCGGCCGTCGAGGTCATCCTCAAGGCCATCGAAGCTTCCGGCTACCGGATCGGTGAGGATATTCTGCTCGGGCTGGACGTTGCGAGCTCGGAGTTCTACAGGGACGGCGGCTACGAGCTGCACTCCGAGGGACGTACGCTGTCGTCCGCCGAATTCGCCGATCTCCTCGCCGAATGGTGCAGGAAATACCCCATCATCACCATTGAGGACGGCATGGACCAGAACGATTGGGACGGCTGGAAGCGCTTGACCGAGCGGCTCGGCCAGCGCGTGCAATTGGTAGGCGATGACCTGTTCGTCACCAACACCGCGATCCTGCAACAAGGCATCGATCAGGGGATAGCCAACTCCATCCTCATCAAGGTCAACCAGATCGGGACGCTCAGCGAGACGCTCGCCGCGATCGACATGGCCAAGCGCGCGCGCTATACGGCCGTGGTCTCGCACCGCTCCGGAGAGACCGAGGACACGAGCATCGCCGATCTCGCCGTCGCCACGGCCTGCGGCCAGATCAAGACCGGGTCCTTGTCGCGCTCGGATCGCGTCGCCAAATACAATCGGCTCATGGTGATCGAGGAGGAACTGGGCGCGCGCGCCAGCTATCCCGGACGCCAGGCCTTTTACAATCTGCCGGGCGATGGTTAGCCATGTCCGCAAAGACGCCCGATAGCGGTCTGGGCGCCAGACTCCTGCTGCTGGCCCTGGTGTTGCTCCTCAGCGGGCTACAGTATCAACTCTGGTTGGGACCCGGGGGATTGATCGCGTATATGGAGCTGCGTGCCGAGCGCAATGCCCAGATCGAGGAAAACCAAAGGCTCAAGGATCGCAACGACGCACTGGCGGCCGAGGTCGCGGACCTGAAAGACGAGAAGGGCGACCTCGAGGCCGTCGAGGAGCGGGCACGCAGCGAGATGGGGCTTATCAAGCGAGACGAGATCTTCTATCAGGTCATCGAGCGGCCCCCTCGCCAGCCGGGACCGCGCTAACATGCCGGCCCACCGGTACTGGGCCGCAATCCCTGCCGCCGGGATCGGCACGCGCATGGGCCTGGCACTGCCCAAACAATACCTGCCGCTCCACGGCCAACCGCTCATTGCCCACAGCCTCGCACTGTTCTGCGCGCATCCGGCCATCCGTGGCGTGGTCGTGGCCTTATCCGCCGACGATCCCCACTGGTCAACACTAAGCGTGGCCCGCGATCAAAAGGTCTCGATCACCATCGGCGGTGCCGAGCGCTGCCACTCGGTGCTGGCGGCGCTCGCGCGCCTGTTGCAGACGGCCGATCCGCAGGACTGGGTATTGGTACACGATGCGGCGCGCCCCTGCCTGCGCCGCGGCGATCTCGATCGTTTGATCGCGCGCTGCTCGACGCATCCGGTCGGCGGGCTGCTGGCCCTCCCGGTACGGGACACCATGAAGCGCGCCGACGCCACGGGCACGGTGCTGGAGACCGTCTCGCGCGTTAATCTCTGGCATGCCCTCACGCCGCAGATGTTCCGCATCGGACGGCTGAACGATGCGCTCGAGGCCGCGCTCGCGCAAGGCCGGCTGGTGACCGATGAGGCCGAGGCCATGGAATTGAGCGGACAGGCGCCGCGTCTGGTCGAGGGTCAGCCCGACAACATCAAGGTCACGCTGCCGCGCGATCTCGCGCTTGCAGAGCGTTATCTCCAACGACAACGGGAAGAATGATGCGCATAGGCCATGGCTACGATGCCCACCGCCTGGAACCGGGCCGGCCCCTCGTGCTCGGCGGCGTCACCATCCCTTACGAGCGAGGCCTCGCCGGTCATTCGGACGGCGACGCCGTGATCCATGCCGTCTGCGACGCGCTCCTGGGCGCCGCGGCGCTCGGTGACATCGGTATGCACTTCCCGGATACCCGGCAGGAGCTGGCCGGCATCGACAGCCGCATCCTGCTGCGGCGCGTCGTCGTATTGCTACGAGAACAGGGCTACGCTATCGCCAACGTCGATGCGAGCATCGTCGCGCAGCGGCCTAGACTCTCGCCTTATTTTCCAACGATGCGCGCGCGGCTGGCCGAGGATATGGCGATCGACTTGAGCCGCGTCAATATCAAAGGCACGAGCACCGAAGGCATGGGTTACACCGGGCGCGAGGAAGGCATCGCGGCCCATGCGGTAGCGCTGATCGTCACCAGCCCGCTTGCGGCCGCAACATGACCAGGACGCTGCGCCTGTGAGCTCACGACCCGCCGGACCATTACAACCCGCGGACACGGCGGAGTTGGCGGCGCTGCGCGCGATCGTCGCAGGGACCGCAGAATCCACCGGGGACGCCTTCTTCCGCTCACTGGTTCAAAACCTGAGCATTGCGAGCGGCGTGCCCAATGCCTTTATCGCGGAGTTTGCGGCCCCCAAGACCCGCGTTCGCGCCCTGGCGTTTTGGATGAACGGCAGGTTCGTCGAAAACCAGGAATGGGAGCTTGCGGGCACCCCCTGCGAAGAGGTGGTGCAAGGCAACCTCTGCCACCATCCCTCGGGCGTATCCAGACAGTTTCCGAAGGAGGCAGGGGTCGAGAGTTATCTCGGTGTACCGCTACGGGACTCGGCGGGCGAGGTCCTAGGGCACCTCGCGATATTCGATCAGCGCCCGATGCCGCCCGAGCCGCGCCTGCTCTTCACCTTCCAGGTCTTCGCTGCCAGGGCCGCTGCCGAGTTCTCCCGGTTGCGGACGGAGGCTCGGCTCATGGCCAGCGAAGAGCGCTTTCGCGACCTCTTCGATGAGGCGCCGATCGCCTATGTCCACGAGGACCTGGAATCGCGTTTCATCAGCGCCAATCGCGCGGCGCTGAGGATACTCGGTATCACGGCGGAAGAGGTGCCCGGTACGGTCGGCATCTCCTTCGTCCCCGATACGCCGGACGCGCAGCGCCGCGTGCATGAGGCCTTTGCGTCGGTCGGCCGGGGCACGGATACCAGCGGCGTCGTGCTCGAGTTGCGGCGCAGGGATAACGGCAAACCGATCTGGATCCAGTGGTGGTCCAAACCGGACCCGAGCGGGCACTATACGCGCACCATGTTCATCGACATCACCGAACGCGTGCTGATGGAGCGGGAACAGGTCAGATTACAGGCCCAGAACACCTATTTCCAGGAGGAGATCCGGTCGGTCCACAACTTCGGGGAGATCATCGGGCGCAGCGCGCCCATTCAGTCGCTGCTGAACAACCTGCGCCGCGTAGCGCCCACCGATGCTTCGGTACTGATCCGCGGCGAAACCGGGACCGGAAAGGAACTGATAGCCCGCGCGGTGCATGCGGCCAGCAAGCGGCGCGACAAGCCGTTGATCAAAGTGAACTGCGCCGCCTTGCCGGCCAGCCTCATCGAGAGCGAGCTCTTCGGTCATGAAAAAGGCGCCTTTACGGGCGCTATCGCCAAACGCATCGGTCGCTTCGAGCTGGCCGACGGCGGGACGATCTTTCTCGATGAGATCGGCGAGCTCCCCATGGACGCTCAAGTCAAGCTGTTGCGCGTGCTGCAGGAGCGGGAGCTGGATCGCGTCGGCGGCAGCTCCCCCATCAAGGTCGACGTACGCGTGATCGCCGCAACCAATCGCGACCTTGGCCTGGCGCTCGCGGAGAGGACCTTTCGCGAGGACCTGTACTACCGCTTGAACGTGTTTCCGTTGCTGACCCCCCCGCTGCGGGACCGCAGAGAAGACATCGCGCTGCTGGTGGGCCACCTGCTGGGCAAAATTACGGCGCAGTTGGGCAAGCGCATCGAGCGCGTGAGTGACCCGTCCCTACAGCGCTTGCTGTCGTATCCCTGGCCGGGCAACGTTCGTGAATTGGAGAACGTGATCGAACGGGCGGTCATCCTGGCCGATGGCCCGATCATCGAGATCGATCCGGAAATGCTGCCGCGGCCGCCATCGGCCGACGCGACCCCGGCCGACACCGATGCCAGCCTCGAAGCACTGGAGAGACGGCACATCGTTGCAGTGCTCGAACGCGCGAACTGGGTCATAGAAGGTCCCCATGGCGCCGCCCACGTCCTCGGCCTGCGGCCCAGCACGCTGCGCTATCGCATGAAGATACTCGGTATCACGAGGGGCTCTACGGAATCGTCACGCGAGGGACGGCCCGGTTCGGGCTAGACGCGGCTGGGCTCCGCACGGGCCTGACCGCGCTTGCTGGCTCGATCAGCAGAGTAGGTCGGAACCGGCTTGATCGGGTTCCGACAATCCAAAGCTCAAGCACCCCGCGACATGGGAGGGACGCCTCGATCGGGCGGGACCGTAGTGGGAAAATTCTGCAAAGCGGTACAATGGGCACATGGCGCGCGTAACACCTGCCGAGCGTTATTCCCTCCACCTAGGCAACCGGGGTCGCCTAGTCCTTCCGGCTGCGGTGCGGCGCCGTTTACGTCTAAAAGATGGCGATCAGTTGATTCTCTCGTGCGAGGACGATGGCACCCTGCGCCTAGTCAGTGCCCGCGAAGTGGCCCGCCAAACGCGGGGCCTCCTGCGGAGGATTGCCCCCGGTTTAAAAAAGCACAGCTTGGCCAACGAGCTGATCGCCGAACGCCGGACCGAGGCCAGCGAACGATAAGCGCGAAGCCTATGAAGATATCAAGCTCGGGCCTTTCCGATCCGGGAAGGCAACGGACAGAAAATGAAGACACGTTCTTGACTGATCAAGAGTTACAGCTATATGTCGTTTGTGATGGCATGGGGGGACACCTCGCCGGCGCTGAGGCG
>JBOIDW010000282.1:0-15823 GCA_050740655.1 Gammaproteobacteria bacterium
GCCTCATGGGGACGAGCACAGACGTGCACAGGTCGCTTCGATCCAACGCTCCGCCTCATCCGTCACCTCCTCCGGCCGCCGGCCCTCGGTCTCGATGCGCGGACCGATCACCACGTCGATGACCCCCGGCCGCTTGCCGATACTCTTGCGCGGCCAGAACAACCCGGCATTGTGCGCGATGGGGACCACCGCGCAACCGGCGCGGATCGCGAGCAGAGCACCGCTGTTGGCGTAGGCCCGGCGTTCCCCCACGGGCACGCGCGTCCCCTCGGGAAACACCAGCACCCAGAGGCCCTCCCGCAACCGCGCCCGGCCCTGCTCAATGATCTGCTTCAAGGCCCGATGGGTACGGCCGCGGTGGATGGCGATCGGTCGCAAGGTCGCCAAGCCCCACCCGAACAGCGGGATCCACAGCAACTCGCGCTTCAGGACCCAGACATGCGGCGGTAACAGGCGTTGCAGCGCGAAGGTCTCCCATGCCGATTGGTGTTTACACAGCAGCACGGCGGGCGCGGTTCCGAGCGGCTCGCGGGCCTCCAGGCGATAGCGGAGCCCACAGCTCCGCGCCAGCCACCAGAGATTGACATGCGACCAACTGGTGACGAAGCGATAACGCCAGCGATGCGGAAACGGCCAGAGGAGGATCGCGAGCGGCGCATACACGATGAGCGACAGGACGACGCCGAGATAGAACAGCCAAGAGCGCACCAGCGACGGGGTGGCGGCGGCGGGCATAACCCTCATTGTGTGCGCGGGCCGCGCGTTTTTCCAGCCGCGCGCGGGTTGACTGCCCGCGGGGCTTCGAGTACAAAGCCCTGGCCCTCATGCATCACTTCGTCTCGCTTGGAACCCCGTCTTGACGCGCCGCGCAGTGATTACCGGCCTGGGGATCGTGTCGCCGATCGGCATCGGCGTCGATGACTTCTGGCGGGCGGCGCTCGCCGGGCACAGCGGCGTCAGCGCCTTGCCTGAATTTGAAGATCTGCCGCGCGACGGCTATCGCTCGCGCGTAGCGGGCTGCATCCGAAACTTCGATGCGACCCGCTATGTTCAGGGTCCGCTGGTCGAACGCGTCGATCGCTATGCGCAGATGGCCTTGGTCGCGGTGCAGGAGGCGGTCGGCGATGCCGGCCTCGACGTGGCGCGCGAGGACCCGCAGCGCGTCGCCGTCATCGTCGGCGCCGGTATGGGCGGGATGGTGATGGGTGAGCGGGAGATCGCTCAACTCTACCGCGAGCACCGGCCGCATCGGGTGCATCCCAACTTCATACCGGCGATCACCTTGAATTCGGCCTCCGGGGTGATCGCCCTGGCGCATGGCGCCAAAGGGCCGAATTGGACCCTCTCCACCGCCTGCTCCTCGAGCGCGCATGCCATCGGCCAGGCGCGCATCGCGATCCGCGCGGACCTGGCGGACGTCGTCATCGTCGCCGGGGCCGACGCCAGCATCACGCCACTGGTGTTCGCAGGGTTCTGTTCCCTGCGCGTCTTATCGACCGGCTACAACGACGCGCCGCAACGCGCCTCCCGCCCCTTCGATCGCGGCCGTGACGGCTTCGTCATGGGCGAGGGCGCCGGGGCGCTCATCGTCGAATCGTTGGCGCATGCGCGCCGGCGCAAGGCCCGCGCGTATGCCGAAATCGCTGGTTATGCCGCCGGCAGCGAGGCGTATCACATGGTGATCCCGAGGGAGGACGGGGTCGACGTCGCGCGGACCATGGCCCTGGCACTGCGCGACGGGTGCTTGCAGCCTGAAGACGTGCATTACGTCAATGCCCACGCCACGTCCACCAAGGTGGGGGACGCCGTGGAGATCAAGGCCATCAAGCAGTTATTCATGCGCCGCGCCCGGCGTCTTGCGGTCAGCGCGACCAAGTCGCTGGTCGGTCACACCCTGGGCGCGGCCGGTGCCATCGCTGCCGTCGCCAGCTTGTTGAGCATGCGGCACGACCGCATCCATCCCACCATCAATTATGAGGATCCCGATCCGGACTGTGCGCTCCCCGGGATCTCCACGCAAACACAAAACCGCACGGTGGACGTGGCGTTATTGAACGCGTTCGGCTTCGGGAGCAATAACGCCGTGGTAGTCTTTTCGCGCGTTAGAGAACCGCCCAGCACTCGAAGAATCCCTGGTCCCTCCGCGAGAACCTGAGGATGCCCTCACCTTGATCGAATGACACCGGCGCTAGCGTCGGTCTTATGAGGAATCACTATGCCTGCTGAATCGGAGTTGTCGCGGCGGATCCGTAGCGCGCTGGCGGAGTTCGTCAAGCGTGATGCCGGTTCGATACGCGCGGAGCACACGCTGCGCGGCGATCTCGGTCTCGACTCGATGGCGCGCATCGAGCTTCTGTACAACCTCGAGGACGTCTTCGATTTGCAGATCCCGGATCAGGACTTGGCCAGGTTCGCGACCGTTGCCGACGTGATCGCCTACGTCGACGCCCGTTTGACCCCGGCCCCCGGTGTCGCCGGGCCGCGCCAGGTAAGAAAGAAGAAGGCGGGTTGAGCGATGGCCTCCGGACCAGATCGCGCTGCGCCGCGCTTGCGGTTGAAACGGATCGCGGCTGCCGTCGGCGCCGAAGTGGTCGGTCGCGATGACGTGGTGATCCGCGGCCTCGCCGGTCTCGCCGACGCCGGTACCGGCGACCTCGTATTCATCGACGATGAGCACGCCGCTCGGTGTGCGCGAGGCTCCCATGCCTCGGCCTTCCTCGTCGCCAAGCCGCTCGCCGACGTCCCGCAACCGCAGTTGGTGGTGCCCCACCCGCGTTATGCGATGGCCTGTATCGCGCAGCGTTTTTTTGCGGCGCCGCGCAAGATGCGCGGCATCGCCTCGCCCATAGCGCGCGGCGCGGAGGTCGAGATCGGCGCGGATACCAGTATTGGCGCCTTCGTGGCGCTGGGCGACCGCGTGCGCATCGGCGCCAGGGTGGTCATCTATTCAGGTGTCTATATCGGCGACGACTGCGCCATCGGCGATGACTCGGTCCTTTATCCCAACGTCGTGGTTATGGAGCGCTGCACGGTCGGGCGGCGCGTCATCATCCATGCCGGCACGGTCATCGGGAGCGACGGCTTCGGCTTCGTCGAGCATGAGGGCCGGCATCATAAGGTCCCGCAACTCGGCAGCGTATCCATCGAGGATGACGTCGAGTTGGGCGCCAACGTCACCATCGATCGCGCGACCTTCGGCTGCACCACCATCAAACGCGGGACCAAGATCGACAATCTGGTACAGATCGCACACAACGTCACGGTCGGCGAGGACAACATCCTGTGCGCGCAGGTCGGGATCGCCGGCAGCACGACGTTGGGCGCGCACGTCATGGCCGGCGGTCAGGCCGGGATCGCCGGCCACGTCGAGATCGGCGAGCACGTGACCCTCTGGGCGCGCTCCGGCGTCAGCCGCAGCGTCTCGGGCCACCAGCAGGTATCGGGCGCCCCTGCCATGCCGCACGAGGAGTCCATCAAGGCGCTTGCAGCGCTGCCGCGCTTACCCTTGTTACGCCGGCAATTGAAGCAACTGCAAGCGCGCGTCGAGGCGCTGGAGGCACGCGCTACACGCGGGAAATAGCTAGGTTAAGCGCCCGCCACCGCCGTGGGTCTTGGTACCGACCGTAGCCAGCGTTGCGCGTAGCCACAGCACCAGCGCCAGCCCCGGCAGTGCGGACACGAAGGTCAGGCTGAAGAACATCGTCCACCCTAAGCCCTCCACGAGGTAACCGGCGGCCGGACCGACCCATACGCGGCCCACAGCGGACAGGGCGGACAAGAGCGCGTACTGGGTCGCCGTGTAGCGCAGGTCACAGAGCGTCATGAGCAAGGCCACGAAGGCGGCCGTTCCCATACCCCCGCTGAAGCTCTCGAAGGCCACTACCACCGCCATCGCCGGGTAGCTGGCCCCGCCCCCGGCCAAGGCGGCGAATCCCAGGTTGGTCAGGGCCTGCAAGACCCCGAATACCACTAGCGATTGAAACAGGCTCCAGCGCGTCATCAACGCCCCCCCGCACAGGGCGCCCGTCAGCAATGCGGCGAGACCCAAGCCCTTATTGACCATGCCCACGTCTCCCAGGGAGAAACCCAATCCCTTGATCAGAAATGCGGTGGTCAAGGTCGCGGCGAAGGCATCACCGAGTTTGTACAGCACGATGAGTCCCAGCAACGCCAGTGCCCTAGGGCGGGAAAGAAACTCTTGAAGCGGCTCCCAGGCCGCCGCGAGCAAGGTAACGGGTGCGCCGGCGCGGCTGGGCGGGTCCTCGCTCCATAAGCTCGCGAGGATGCCGATCGCAAACAATGCCGCAATGACTGAATAGGTCATGAACCAGCCGTGGTACTCGGCCAGGATCAGGGCCAGGGCGCCGGATACCAGCATGCCGATGCGGTAACCGGCCACCGATAGGGCTGCCCCCAGGCCCCGTTCCTCGGCCTGTAATACGTCGCTGCGATAGGCATCGAAGGCGACGTCCTGAGAAGCCGAGACAAACGCGATGGTCAGCGCCAGTGCGGCGAGCGGGAGCGGGTGTTCGCTCGGAGACAGCCAGGGGAGTAGCGCGGCCGCCACCATCAACAGCATCTGCGTGACCAGCATCCAACCGCGCCGCCGCCCGAGCGGCGGTGAATAGCGGTCCATCACCGGTGACCACAGAAACTTCAACGTGTAGGGCAAACCCGCGAGCGATAGCCAAGCGATGGTGATCAGGTCTACCCCGGATACGGTCAGCCAGGCCTGTAGCGTCCCGCCCGTGAGCGCCAGAGGCAGGCCCGAGCTGAAACCGAGGAACGGCATACAGACCAAGCGCCGATTCATGGGCCGTGTTACAGGCGCGCAATCGGCAGCGTCATCGCTGCGCAATTAGCGGTGAAAGACCAATCGAGGGGTTTGAAATCAGGGGCGCGTCGCGAGATGGCTCATGCTATGTTGACACAGGGGGCATGGTTTGAGAACCAGGCCCGGACGCCGCAATGGCGTCCGGGCCAGCACCGGAGCTTGTTTACGACTCGGCCGTGGCGGGGCGTTGGGAAGACTCGGGTTCCCGATTAGCGCAGATAGTGATCGAGTGTGTCCATTGCTGCCGCATCCCCTTGCAGTTTCGCGCAGGCGTCCGGTGTGGCAGAGGCGTCTATGCAGGTGCCGCCTCCGATGCTGGGCAGATCGAAACTATGCTGTGCCCCGAGATACACGGTAAGACTGGTCGCGCCCCCTTGTTGTACGGCTCGATTGACGCGGGTGGTGCAAGGATATTGGGGCGATTTGTTCGGGTCGTAATACAGGGGATCGGCACCGCCGTGCAGGATCTGCAGATACGAGTAAGGTTTCCAGGTGCTGTTGGTTACGCCCTTCCAAGCGTATTTCGTGGTGCCGTTGTCGTTATAGCCGAATCTGCACCCCGGGTAGAAACTTACTGCGACTCTGAAGGGCTGTCCGCTCGCATTGGGGTTGGGAGTGATCCCATCCTGCGGCAAGGTGGTGGCGAGCGTAGCCATTGTGCTGCTGCCGCCGTGCGACCATCCCAACAGGCCGATATGCAACCCGTCCACCAGGTCTGCGCGGCTCAGCAGGTACTGATACGCGCCCATCGCATCCTTGGGGCGGTCAAACAGCTCCGACACGCCCACGCCGGCACCATTGCCGCATTCATTTTGAGTACCGCGCGGGGTGAAGCTATCGACCAGTAACGCGACGTAGCCGGCGGCGGTCAAGCGGTCCCCCCATTCGCGATATATCTGCTGAACGTTGCTGTAGCTTGGATCGGGGAGGCTGTTGGAATAAATTCCTGAGCAGCCGTGCAACATCACCACCGCCGGATAGATCGGGCCGTTCGGAATGACAGGGACGAACAGTTTTCCTGGGACCAAGATACCATCCGCGTTGGTAAAACTCACATCCTGCGGCGCTACGTCCCAAGCATAGGTCTGGCTGAATGGATTGGCCGCCAAGCAAGTCAGGAAAATAAGACGTTTAAACATGCTCTAACCTCCTCTGTGCGAAATTGTGCTTCAAGCCTTGAGAAAGGCATAGAACCTTTGGGCAATTGGTGTACCAGAAACCCAACCGTTGTTAAATACGTCACATCCGCTATGGGCTTTTCGACGGGCGGACCAATAATAGCCTCCCCGCGATGCGATCCCGATGGACCCTCTGGTCCAGAGTGATTCTGTCGGGCGCCCCAGCCCTGCATAAGCTGACGCGGTACGTCAAAAAAGTGTCGGGGCATACGACGATCTGCCGGCGCGACCCTAGCCCAAAGAGGTGCCGGCTTCGGAAAAGCGCGCTAAGTCATGGCGGGCCGGGGGCTTGGCGACCGGGCAGCCACTCCCGGATCTGTGCGATTAACCAGCCGCCCTTTTGCCGTTTGTTGAGCGCCAGTAGCTCCAATACGGCGGCTGCCTGGCTGATACGCTCGGCAACGAGGTCGGCGTAGATACGGTCCGCTTGCCTACGCCGCCACACCGCATCTCCAGCGTCGAGGAACGCCTCGACGTTGCTGCATAGCCGCTCCATCCAGCCGGTGCTTGCGAGCGTCTCCATCTTGGCGCGCACCTTTGCGAGTGCCTGTTCCATTTGCTTTACGGCCAGCGCGATCTCGGCCTGGTATCGCTCGTGCTGCGCCCAGGGGCGCGACCTTGCCCACGCTACGGTCTCATTCACGGTTTCCTCGCACAGGATGCCGTAGTCCTGGAACGCCGACAGCGTGGCGAGTCCTTGCTTGGCAATGCTCGCATCGTTGTTGCGGATCTGAGCGCAGGCCTGGTAGCAGGCGTCCCAGGCGAGCCAGCGATAGACGAAGTCGAGCCCCGTGCCCTTGATGTTCTGGATCCCCATGACGCGATTGTACAGGCCCGGTGCGGTGGCCTCGACGACCGTCGTGATGACGCGATCGCCGGAAGCGTAATAATCCGCGACCACCACCAGCTTGCGCTCGAACCACCGCCAGAGCTGATCGCGCAAGGCCTGATCGAGATCGGCCCGCGCCGCCGCGCCTGCGCCTGCGGCTGCGATGCGTTGCGCGAGCGCCTGATACTCGCCGAGCATCTGCCGATCCCGTTCGAGGAAACGCAGGGTCGAGGCGAGGTCCAGGGGGGTCACGGCGAGCGCCGATTCGAGCTGTGCCGTTTCCCGCCACAGCTCGGCAAGCCGGGATGCCTCCGCTACACCCTGGCCGTTCAGCATGGCCGCCAGACGCGCCTTGACCAGGTCCTCCTTGTAGACCACGCGCAGCCGCCGCGCGCAGCCCTCCAGTACGCGCAGGGCGCCCGCCACGTCGCCCCCCGCTTCGGTAAATAACGTGACCGCGGACGCATAGGCGTCCCAGGCCTCGCGGATATAACCGAGCAGCCCTTGCAGGTTGGATCCGATCAGCACGTGGAGATCGGCGCTGATGTCGTTGACCAGCACGCCGGCGAACACCCGCGAACGCGCCACGCGGTCGGCGCGGTTGTTGACCACGGTGCTGAGCATCACGCCCGGCTCGGTATCCAGGTCGGTGTTATCGAAGGCTAGCCTCCGCCAATTGCTGAGGCACCCGAAACGCTCGTTGGCCGACATGCCGTTCGAGAATTCCAGCCGCCGTCCGCGGACGCTAACCACCGGGAAGACCTTGAGCACGCCGAGGTCGGGTACCACGCGGTCGGCCATCTCCTTTAGCGCAAAGTCGCGCCTCAGCCCTAAATCCTCGGCGAGCGCCGACACCAGCGCGACATTATCGGGATGCTCCTGATAGGGGAAGCGGGCCAGCACGTCCGGTGCGAGCAGCCCCGACTCCAGCCAACCGACGCCGATCAGGCGAGTCCCCAGGGCCCGCGCCGCCTCCGCCAGCACCGGCCGCATCTGCGTCTCGGCGGTGAACAACACGCCCCGCTTGGGGATAAAGTTGGTCATTACCTCGGGGATGTTGACGCCCGCCGGTCCTTGCAGGTCCTCGTGGTCGGGGAAGGTGTTGGTTATGCTGGAATAGTCGTCACGCATCCAGTGCCGCTGCAGCAGCCGCACGAAGGCCGGCGTGAGCGCCATGCACTCCCATAGGAACACCTCACACCCCAGGTGGTGCGCCAGGCTAACGATATTGTGTTGCTCCCAGATCGTGGCCTTGTCGTAGGGCCGGAAGAGGAACATCTCGCGCAGGCCCCCATACGGGTGGGCATACACGAACATGGCTTCACACCCGGTCGTCTTGCTGACCACGGCATAGCCTAGCGCATTGAACAAGGCGGCCTTGAGGCGTTCGGTGCCGGATTTACCGCGCGTACCCCAGCCGCCCACCACCACCGGGATCCTGCTGCGGAGACGGCCGACGACTGCATTGAGGTAGAGATGGCGACCGAGGAAGGCCACTATCGCGGTGACGATGAAGAGGGCGAGATCGGTAAGGGTGTTGCCGAAGGCGGATAGGAAATAGCTCTCGAGCCGCTCCCAGACCTCGGCAAGCGAGAGCGGCAGCGGGAAGACGGCGGGAAAATAACGCCGCACCGCCGGGTCTTCCGACCACCCGGCCTCCCCGGGCGCATGGGCTGCGAAACGGAAGCGGAAGCCGAGACGTGTAAGCGCGTGCAGGTACGCGCCCGCGCTGTCCTGGTCGCCCTCCTGCCAGTGGCGCAGGCGCGCGTAGCGGGCGAAACGCAGCGTCAGCACGGCCAGCGCCCGCAGCCGGGTCAGAAAGAAACGCGGCGGAGCGACCTCGGTCACCCCCTCGGCGGTGAACAGCCTCAAGGGCCGCTGCGCATCCCCGTGCCAGAGGATCGCAACGAGGTCATCCAGAAGCGGAAGATAGGGTCGCCAGCCTCCTTCGCTGGCAAAATGCAGCGGTTCGCCCGGCACCTTGGTTTCGGCGAGCTCGGCGAGGATCCCGGAGGGCGCGCGCAACCGGCCGTGGAAGATCCGTCCTACCGTATGCCGGAACGCCTGGCGCTTGTCCGGCGAGGGCGTGCGCATCTCGTGCAGTGCCCGCCACAGGCGAAACCCGAAGCGATGGCCGCGCAATAGGCTCCATCTGAACCGCTCGCGGCGCAGGTCGAGGCCAAAGTCCCGCTGAGCGAGCACGGCGGCCACGCGGCCGATGACCTCGGCATCGCCCGGCAAGGGCGGCAGCCGCCGCTCCCTGCCGGACGGGATGCGGGTAATGGCGGGGGCAAGGCGTTGCCCGATGGCCATCGCCGCGGCGTCGGTGTGCAGCCAGATGCGTTCCCGTACCTCGGCGGCATGGCGGCGCACCACCAAGTGTGGGCAGTCGCGGTGCAAGGCGGACAGTCGCGGCAGCAAGGCGTCCAGCCATGCTGCGCGCAGTGTAGCGTCGGCCAAGCCGGGGACTTCGAGCGCGGCCGTCACCTCCAGCGCCGCCCGCAGCACAAAGCCGTCATGCTCCGTCTCCAGCACCTGGCGGACGGTGTCCAGGCAGGTGGAAAAGAGTGCCGCTCGGCTTAACAGCAGCGGGACTTGCATCAACGCGGCGGCGCGTACCTGCGGTGCGCCATCGCGTAATGCCAAGTTCGGGAGCAAGCGCTCGGCCGAGGCCTCGTCCACCACGGACAGCGCGCGGCAGACGGCCTGGCGCACGAACACGCTCGGGTCCGAGGCCGTGCCCTCCAACACCGGCCCGAGGTCCGGCATCCGCGGCAGGGCCGCGGCCAACACCTCCACCGCGCGGGCGCGTACGAAGAGATCATCGCCCGGTGACGGCTCGCCGAGGCGCTTCTCCAGCACCTTATGCAGGGCCGGCGCCGAGAGGCTTGCGATTAGCGCCACGGCCTCGCACTGGATCCAGACCTGCTGGCGTGCATCGAGCGCCGCATAATGGATATATAGCAACACGCCTTCGCTCACCGCGCCTTCCTGCAGCGCCGAGGGCAGGCCCTTGAGTGCCGTGGCCAGGCAGCGAAACGCCTCGACGCGTACGCGGAAGTCGCCCTCATGGGCCAGCAGTGCTCGCACGCACTCTTCGATACCGAGTTGGGCCCAGAGGACGCTCGCCTCCTCCCCGCCGGCGGTTTCCCGCAGGCAGCGGGCGCTGATCACGCCCAGCCTTTCCAGACAAAAGGCCATACGGCGTTCGGTCTCTGCCACGCGCTTGCGGTAGCGATCGACCATGGCGTCGTGCCCGAACCAGCGGGTGAACGCCCGCTCGTCCTGCCGCAGCCGCCGCCCGTGCGAGCCCAGATCGCGCGCGTAGTCGAGGATTACCTGCTGCTGCTCATCGATGGTGAGCGCATGTGTGTAACGGTAGGCGTACTCGGCCTGGCGGCGATGCAGGCCCGCGAGGTGCTTGCCTTCTTCGGCAATGCTGGTCAACAGGAAACGGCACAGCCGCACCGCGCACGAGCCGCTGCGCAAGGGCGGCGCCAGCCGTTCGTCCCATGCCTCGAAGCCGGTGACGAGGGCCCGGATGTGGCGCGCCGCGAGGCGCCGCCATACCGGCCGCAGGTCGATTTCGAGCAGGTCTTGTGCCGGCGTAAGGAGCTGGGCCTTGCGCTTCACGGCGCGTCGGTTTCGATGCGGTTGTTGTCACGTGCATGGGGCACGCGCTGCTCGCGCAGATCGCGGAAGGCCAGCGGCCCGAAATCGAAGTCGCGGTAGGCACGTCCGTCCGAGAAGTGCCAGCGCAGCGACAAGCCGAACGTCGACTCGTGGTTTTGGAAGTCGTGGCGGAATCCGAAGTCGAGATCGGCGCGGTCCAGCCCCGGCAGCCACCGTTCCAGAGCGAGATCGAGGTGCAGGCGCGGGCGGGTAAAGCCGTCCTTGCGCTCGTCGTCGGCAAAAAAGCGGGTGAGCGTGTAACCGGCCTCCAGGGTGGCCGGCCCGAGCCGCTGGCGCCACCCGGCGGTAGCGCTCAGCGCATCGGGCGTTGCGAAGGGCATCTCGTTGGTGGTCAGTTGCAGCCCGGTATACCACCAGGTGTCGAGCCAAGGGCGATGGTATAGCGTGTCTCCGAGCGTGAATCCAAAGGGATGCAGCGCCTTGTAGCGCGTGAATACGTCCTGGTCGATAAAGCGGCTCGCTGCCTGGCGTAGCCTGCGGTCTCGGATCCCGAGGTCCTCGTCTTCGCTGGTGTAGCGGTGGAAGACGCTCAGTTGTGGCCGGTGCTCGGTCTTGGGCCGGATCGCCCGCACCTGGTGGACACTGGCGCTGATGAAATGGGAATAAGCGATCCCATCGATATCGACACCGGCCAGGTCCTCGGTATCCTCCGGCTGGAGATAGAGCGAGCCGTTCAGGTCCAGGTTCCAGTCAGCCCATCGAGGTCGATAGGACCAGGCGCCGCGCAGGCCCGCCACCGCTCCCCCCTGTTCGCGCTCACGTCCCAGGGCCTCCGCGTAGTAGTAGCTCTGGTGTGCCTCGTCGAAATAGCGATACGCCGCGGCAGCCTCCCGGAACCGCTCGCGATCGCCGATGTTCAATTGTGGCTCTTCCTCGCGGTTCTCGATCTCGTCGCGGTAGGGACGATCCTGGTAGGCAGCCGACACGGTCCAGGTGCCGTCCTCCTGGCCGCCGAGATCGAAGGCATCCACCAGATGGACGGTGCGCGGCTCGGCGCGGGCGGTAACGGAGAACCGCGGCTCCGGCACCGGCTCGGCCACTGGCGCCACCGGGGCCGGTGCAAGCGGCGCCGGCGGCGCGATGGTGCCGCGGCGCACGAATAGCCGCAGCAATGCCTCGCTACGAGCGGGTTCGGGCCGGAGGACCACGGTTTCCCAATCCTCCGATATGTAGCGGTAGCGGGTGGCGGTCTCGCCGTCGCGCCGCTCATCGATGCGCAGCCATGCGGGGCCAGGCAGCGTCGCCTGGACGGGCGCGGCCTCGGTCGCGACATGGTAGAGGCGCTCCTCTGCCGTCGTGCGCAGTACCCGGCCGCCGGTGCGCACTCGTACGCGCAGGAACTGGTTGGCGTAAGGGCGCACAACGCCTACGCGCAGCACCCGGCGGCCGGCCGGAATCGAAACCGTCCGGGTCCGGTGGGGTTGCTCCGCGCCAAGTACGAAAGTCCCGGTGCGAGCGCCGTCTTGCTCCAGCGTTACGGTAAGCGGCGTCTGCGGCTGTCCCATCGGTGTCTCCGCGGCGAGGTCGAGGGCGAGCTCGGTCGGGCCAAGATTGTCCAGCGTCACGAGCAGGCGGTTCCCGCCTGAGAGTAACCGCTCGCCCTCGGCCAGCGGCCGTAGCAGCGCCCGGCGCACGCGCATGGCCGGGCTTTCCGGTGCGGGGTCTTGCATCGGGATGGCGCGCAGACCGGCCGAGGAGTCCATCGTGAGCAGCGGTTGCCAAGCACTGCGCCGCGTCAAGCGCTCGAGGAGGCCGCCCACCGCAGGCAGCTCCCGATGCGCGGCGGCAAGCGCCAGGCCCGCGGCCAGCACGCGCTCGTAGTGCGCGGGTGCGTGCTCGGCGATCCAGAGGAGTTGCGTGAGCCGTCGCCGGACCGCTTCCGGGGCCTCGCCGACCGGGGAGTCGAGCAGCTCGACCCATGCGCCACGGCCGAGCAGGGTCGCTTCCTGGTCGGCGGGGCTCGCCGGGGGCGCGCGCGCGGGTAAGGTAAGGCTGGGCGAGATCGGGACCTGCGTCCCAAATGTCCTTGGCATGGGCCGCCATTCGGCGCTGGTCGGCGCGTCCGACCGCGGTACGACGACCAGACAAGCACGCCAGCAACCAGCGGAGCCCCCGTCCTCGACCGCTTGCACCGTCCCGGTCAGGGCCGCTGCGCTGGCAGAAGTCAGGGGCGGGAGGACGCGTAAGCTTAGTTCGGGCTGCGCCGCGTACACCCGTACCACTACCGGCAATGCGCCGGCCGAGACGGTAGCCTCGTGTTCCCCGGAACCGAGGGTTAATTCCATGCTCGCCTTGCGGCCGGGGACGTCCGTGGTCGTTCCGGTAAGCGTAAGACCCGCGGAGGGACGGTTGTTCAGGATGGGTGTCGCGTACAGCCGCTCGCCCGAGCGGACCTCGAGCCACCCCTCGAGAGGCCCCTCCGTGCCCGGTGCGTGCAGGGGCCGCGCCTCGATGCGCAGGCGCGCGGGGCCATGTAGGCGCAAGCGCACCGGCCGGTCCGGTGCGGTGCGGAAATGCAGGCCGTAGAGATCGCGGTCGATCGAGTAGAGCGTCTCGCCACCGGCATAGTCCTCGACCAGCTCGGGGGCCGGCCGCATCACCCGCGGGCCGGGGTGCGATGCCTGCCATTCGGCCCATCTCGAGACGGCCGCCGCGCGCAAGCTCGGCCTAGCGAGGTCGCGCCGGATCGCCTCGCCCAGCAGCAGGTGCTTGAGGTAAGCGCGTGCGGTGGGACCACCGGCCTCAAACGCCCGCATAGCCTCATTCGGATCACCGGCGCCGATGAGTCTCATCCCCCGCCACAGGGCGCGCCGGTCGGGGTCCAGGCGCCCGGCTACCTCCTCCAGCGTTCGCCACCAGCGCAAGCGGTAGGCGGCGCGCAGGATGGCCTCGTGGCGCCGCTCGTGCTCCGGCAGCAGAGAGGCGGCAACCAGCGCCAGCTCGGGTTGATCGCCGCTCAGCAGCGCCTCGGCAAGGTCGGCCAAGGTATCGGTCTCGCCGTCGCGGTAAAAGGCCGCGGCCGCCAGGCTGAGCAACGCCTCGCTGTCCGCGGCTCGGCCGTGCATCGCCGCCAATAGGCGATAGGCGCGGCGGCGCGTCTCCAAGGTCTCGGCATACAATAGCAATTGCCGTAGCCGCCCCTCGGCGAGGTAATCTTCCCCCAGTTGCTCGAGCGCTCGGACCTGGCCGAAGCTAAGCTCGGCGGCGGCCTCGCCGCGGCTTCCGAAGTAGGCCTCGCCCCACGCCTCGAGGGCCGGTAACCACTCTCCAGCCCGCTCCAGCGCCTGGGCGCGGCGCGCGGCCCCGGGATCGCCCTGACCCGCAGGCCGCGTCACGGGCGGCACGGGCGCCGAGAATTGCCGGAATTCGGCACGGACCAGGCGGGCGAGCGCTTGCCAGTGACTCATTACCTCGCCGGTATAGGCGTCGGTCGCCGCGCCGCGGCCGGAGGCAATCAGTTCCCGGAACCGCGTCAGTCGGTTTCCGTCCAGGCGTGCGAGATACTGCAGGTAGGCCTGTTCGGTCAGCGCAAACGGCAGCGCCGCGCGATACTGCAGCGCGACCTCGAGTGCCGACCGGGAGGCGTGCTCGCGCCACAGGCGCACCTCGCGCACCGCGGGCGGAACCGGGAGCTCGATGAAGCCGGCCTCAAGTAGCGGTGCCGGCGTGCGCTCGTAGCCGAAGGCCCCGCCGCTCGTATCCGCCCGGCCGGCGGGGTACCCGGCTTGGAGTAACGCCAGCCCCACCTCGCCGGGGGACGGGAGATAGTCCTCCGCGGGCCGAGCGGGTCCCGGTTCAATCCATAGGGGGCGCGGGGTGGCATCATCGAATTGCACCCAGAACCGTTGCCCGGTCTCGCTCACGGCGGCAATGCGTAACTGGGTGGGCGCAAACCGTTGCGGCAGGAGATAACGCTGCGCGCGCACGGAGGCCTGTTCGGTCCGTGCCGCCGGCAGTGCGAGGAAGAAACCGGCGGCTAGGCGGTCCAGCAGCGCCTCGCGGTGTTGGGAGCCAGCCACCAGGTCGCGTCCCTGCGCGCCGACCTCCAGGAGTCTCGCCGTAGTGAACCACGCATAGTGTGCCGGGGCGCGCGTGTGCTTCGCTTCCGGCAACAGGTCGCGGAAGAACGTATGGGCGCCGGCGAATGCCTGCGCCCGCTCGGCCATCAGCGGATAGTCGGGCCGCCGCGCGGCGTGCGCATCGAGCAGGGCCGCACCGACCAACCCCCCGTCACGTCGGGCATTGTCCCGCGCCGCCTGTAGCGCCCGCTGTTCCACACCAGCGGGTGCATCCTCTAACGCGGGGCCACGGGCCGGGCGGGCTGCGGCGGGGCTCGGCGCCGCATTGAGACCGGGGAGGAGATAATCGGGATCCTCCTGTTGGAGTACCCGGAGAAACATCGGTGCGGTGCTCGACAGCACCAGCCTGTGCTGTCCTGCAGGGACCTCCAGGAAACCACGCTCGTGGCGGCTGACCAGGCGTTCCCGGCCATCGATAAAGACGGGATGCGTGCCCTCCGCAGTGCTCTCGAAATCGAGCACGCGCAGCGTCCGGCCGTCCAGTTCCGCCTCCACCTTCCAGGTCTGACCGATGGCATCCGCCTCGGTCGGATAATCCAGCCGCCCTTCCACCACATAGCGGGCCGGACCGCTGACCTGGGCCGGCAGCCTCGTGCCCGGCGCCAGACGCCAGTATGCCTCGCCCGCCGCATCGGTACGCCGGCGGAGCTGCACGGGCGTTCCGGGCAGCACGACCCGCCCGCGGTAGGGGGCGAGCTCCCCGAGGGCCTCGCGTCGGGACAGAAACAGGCCGAACTCGAGCGCCCCGCTACCCGCGGCGACCCGCGCTAGCGCGGGCGCCGGAAAGCCGGCCTGTCCGATTAATGAGCGGCCATCGGTACTCCGCGCGAGCGGTACCGATGCGTAGAGGCCGCTACCGGCGCCGAACATCACCTCGACCTCGTCCTTACGCCATTGCCCGCTGCCGCGAACCAGGCGCAGGAACTCGCCTTCCGGGACGCGTACCGTGACGGTCTCGCGGGGCGCGAGCCGGACCACGTGGGCGCCGACCGCGTAGCGGTACTCCGGCCTCGCACCCGCTACCCAATACGGCTCGCCCTCGATATTGTCCCAGCGCAGGGGTTGCGCGAATCGCGTGAGCCGCTGCGCCTGGACATCGTCGCTCTCCGCCTCCGCGGATAGTGCTATGCAATAGGCAATGAGGAGCACCAGCGCGGCGTAAACCGGTCTAGGCAAACCATCCCCCGCTACGGCTCCTACGAGACGCATG
>JBOIDW010000283.1:0-6009 GCA_050740655.1 Gammaproteobacteria bacterium
CCGATCCACCAAATCTTCGCGCGGACCGCGTTCAAACAAGCGGGGCCGCCTCTCTACCTCTATTACACCGTGGCGCGCCTTCCCACGCCCGTGTCACGTTCGCAGGTTGCCCGTGTAGCACAGCGGCCCGGAAACCTCACGGACCCCCGCAACATTAGTTACAGCAATATCTATGCGGCGCTACGCACGTGTTACCGTAAATAATCGTTGGTTTGCAGCTCGGATTCTTACGCAAGTTAAAAATAGCCGCCGGTATACCATGCACTTCCTTGAACGGCCCTTTCTTTTTAATCAAGTCCCCAATCGGATCATTTTCGTCCAACTTGACGGGCTCAACGCGTTGTCCGTTCGCGTCGAAAAAGACCAACCTATCCTGATCGTCATACTTAATAGTTAATTGATGCGGATCCGGGTTGGCCTGAGGCGGACTCGAGGGCATTGCCAACCAAATAAACGCGATAACAAGAACTAGAATAGGAATTATGAGAACCAGGTTTTCTTTACGTCTCGCAATTTCACCGAACATTATCTATCCTCCGCTACATCTCTAATTACGCTGCGCCATTATTAGTATGATAGTATGATACTCGCATACCATGTTTCACCTCGATTTACCACCGGCCTGCTTGGATCGGTCTCTTGATAGCTGAATTCCTCGTCCAAAAGATTGTTTACGCCTACGCTTACGACACCTGTCCGACTTGGGATTCTATACCGGATCGCGGCATCGAGAAGCCAAAAATTATCTTCGCCGGGTTCAAACGGCCCGTTCCGAAGGGCAAAAACTCCATCCTGAACGTAATAACTTCCGGTGAACCGCGTGCTAAAGCCGGACGGATGGAAAAAGGCGACCTGCAATGGAATTCGTTCCGATTCCAGCTCGCTGATCCCGGACGAACGCGCTAGACGCGTTCCTCTGTCGAAGCTCTCGAAAAAATACTGCGCTCCCCCTGCAAACCAGGAGGTCGGCGTCCAGCTAAGATACGCACGCCCAGTGACCTCATCCCAGCGAACCGTAAACTCCGTCTCCGTCTTATCGTCGCTGTCGATGAATCGGCCGGGCACTTCCAAGTCTTGTTTGGATAGCTCCATTCCAATCCGTAGGCCCTCATGTATTGATTGATCTATACCGATCCCGTAGCGCCACATGTCGATACCCTGCCTGTCGGTATTTTCGAGATCCTGCTCTTGCGAGGTACCAAACAGCTGGTTGAACCCTGCTACCTGCGTCGGTTCTATCGTCTGCGTAATATCTAAACTCTCCTTGCTTAACGTTCGGAAAGCCGCCATGCGAATAGTTGTCGCATCAAATGGCTGCCACAGCAGTCCGATTTTCGGATTAACCTGATCGTGGTCATAATACGTTCCGTTGAAAAAATCCGCACTGAGTCCTAAAGTCAGGATCAGTTTGCTATGTGCCGCTACGTTCAGGTACGAATATACGGTCGTTAAGGATACGTTCTCATTGTCGTCTAATAGAACCGGATCAAGTCCAACAGCTTGAAGTGAAGGGCTTGTGAATACCAAGCGTCTGCCATTGGTTGTAAAATGTCCCCCACCGGCAATAAGGATTAAAGGTGCGGAGCTATACGTATACTGAGATTCGAGCAAGTACGCTTCACTATTGAAATCAACGTTGAAACTGGAAATCCGGTCTTTGGTGTTATCAAACCGCGCGTCTGTGTCCTTATAAATGAAAGAGAGCAGCAAATCGGAATTTGGCATAAACGCGTGTCGATATCCCAAACGCGCGGATTCGGTCTCCCGTTCCTGTCTTAGGCGCGCACGAAAATCATCCTCGAAAAAGCGCAAGATCCGGTCCCCCTCATCGATATCCGTATGACGGAGTTCTATTTGCAAATTGTCGGCACTCGAGACAGAGTACTGAGAAAACAGATTGAACACGTTTTGCTCGAGATCATTGTTCTCCCTAAAGCCGTCTGTTTCGTAGTGGAATTGCCCAAGGCTATACGAGTAATCATTCCATATCCCGGAATGAGTCACTTCATCGCCAAAGGTATCGTTGCTTCCAATAGTCCCGGATGCCTGTAAGCCAAGGCGATTACTTGCGAATAAGGGATTAAATTCATTAAATGCCGGATCTGCGACGCCGGCGCCCGGCAAAAGGAACAGATCGCTTTCGGCAAGTTGAGGCTGAATTGGCGTAATGTTCAGAGGTTGCCGAAGCTGTGACTGCATTAGTTCGCTAACTCTGGCAATTTCATGCCTGGGTAAAATGGAATAGGCGTCCGCGAGCAATCGATGCGCCGAGTAGTCCCGCGGATTGGTGTTAACCGATTTCCAACCTTGCAAGAGTGCAGGCTGCTCGAAACCCAGATCCCGATAGATCCTTCCCGAGGCGGCGCTACGCGCCGCCAGGTCCTCATCCAACAACAATCTCGATCGATACACCGCGCGGTTGTCGTTCAAGTCGATCGCCTTCCGGAGATCGTGCAGGGCCTCCACCGGTCGGTTGGTGGTCTGCTTGTGTATCGCGTCGTAGAACCACGGGGTCGGGTCCTTGGGATCGAGGCGCTTGGCCTGCTCGAATTCGGTTTCCGCTAAGCCTCCGCGCTTCTGCTCGAAGTAAGCCTTGCCCAGGTAGCTGCGGACAAGGGAGTTATTGGGATCGAGGGAGGCCGCAATCTCGATCTCCTTGGTGCCGGCATCGACATTTCCGTCGCGGATCCTGGCGAGCCCCATCCCCAGGCGCGGTAGCGGATCGGCCGGGTCGAGGCGGATTGCTTGTTCAAAATGGCGCTGGGCGGCGTCGATGTCGATGCGCATGAGCTGTGCAAAGCCGAGCACCGCCTGGGTACGCGCGAGGCGCGGGTCGAGCTGCTCGGCCCGGCGAGCCGCCGCCAGCGCAGCATCCAGATCGGCGCGCGAGAGCTCGAGCTCGGATAGACGCGCCCACACCAGCGCATCTTGTGGGGCGTATCGACTGGCTTGCTCGAGGCTCGCTAGGGCCGCCTCGATGTCGAAGGCCGCCTGCTGGGCATAGGATAAGGCCACATAAGGTGTGGGTGAGCGGGGCTCGGCCTGGACCGCGGCGCGTGCGTCGCGCAGCGCGGCCTCGATCGCCTCGTTGCGCACGATGGCGATGATCGAGCGTAGTGCCAAGGCCGTCGCGTCCCTCGGGTTGCGCTGGAGGATGCTCAGGATATCGTGCTCGGCCTTGGGCACCCGCCCGATGCTCAAGTAGAGTCCGGCGCGGACCCCGAGGGTGTAGGCGTTCCGATCCGTTGCCGGGACCGACTCCAGGCGTTGCAGGGCGCGGGTGATGTTCCCCGCCCGGTAGTCTCGCAGCGCCGCCCGTATGGCGTCTTTCGCCGGCGAGTCCGGGACCCGCTCGGGGCGGGTGTCGATCACGGGCGGGTAATAGAGTGCCCACTCGACCGCCTTGCGCGGCCGGACGACGATACGCCGCTGAGGGGCCCGGCCGCGCTCGGCAAAGGCCGCCTCACCGCTCGTGAGTACCAGTGTTCCGGCTTTGTTGTCGAAACGAACGCGGCCCTCGTAGACCCACAGTTGGCTCTCGTTGCGCCGCACCCGCAGGACGAACTCCGTGCCCTCGACCCCGGCGTTCGCATAGGGCGTGCGAATGCTGAGTGCACGGGGTACGCGGGTGATGATATGCAAGGCCCCGCGCAGCAATTCCAGCCACCCGGGTTTGCTCGGCTGGGTGGCGGTCAGGGTAAGAATAGTCCCCGCGTCCAGATGCACCTGGGTCTCGTTGGGCAATACGAGCACTGCCCGGCTGTTCGCCTGGATGCGGAGCTTCTGGCCGCTGCACAGCGCTTGATCAAGCCGTACCGGCCGCCAAACATCGGCGTAGCTCGCCTCGACCTCGCCCTGCGCGGAGACCACTCGCGCCGCCGGCGGATCGCAGGGCTGTGCCGGGGCCGGTGGCGCAGCCATCGCCAATAGCGCCGCCGCGAACCGCAAGAGGCGCAGCTCCGCTGCGTTCACAGTGGAACGCACCCGTCCCAGGGGTCCTGGGGCGGAAGGCTGCCGAACCGAACGCATAACTCGAGATAGAACAGTGCGGGGCCATCCGGCCCGAATTCATCGATGACCCGCGCAAACATCCGCTGCGCCCGCGCGTAATCCCGAAGCCTGAATGCTGCCAGCCCGGCCCCGAAGTGCACTCGTTTTTCTTGCGCCACGGTAAGGTCCCCTGTCTCTGGATCGATGACCTCATACAGCCCGTAGGTTGGAGTGACCGTAGGGAACCCCAACATCACGCGATTCCGCGAGGTGTTGGCATTCGAAACCTCATACCAACCTACATTTACTGCGTCGACGTCGGCGCTGCGTTCACAGTGGAACGCACCCGTCCCAGGAAGCCTGGGGCGGAAGGCTGCCGAACCGAGCGCATAATTCGAGATAGAACAGTGCCGGGCCATCCGGCCCGAACTCATCGATGACCCGCGCAAACATCCGCTGCGCCCGCGCGTAATCCCGAAGCCTGAATGCCGCCAGCCCGGCCCCGAAGTGCACGCGTTTTTCTTGCGCCACGGCAAGGTCCCCTGTCTCCGGATCGATGACCTCATACAGGTCGATCGCCCGGCTGGTCCCCGGTAAGTAAAAGCATCCTAACTCACGCGTGATGAGCGTGTCGAGCCCACGCGCGACCTCGCCGGACGCCAGCAGAGCGGTGCCGAGCCGCTTGTTGGTCCGTTCGATGCGTTCGGCCTTGTTGACGACCTCACCCACGGCACGGTACTCGAAGCGTCCGCGGGCACCGACGTTGCCCAAGACCAACTCGCCGCAATGGATGCCGATGCGGGTCGGCAAGGCAACCCTGCCGGGGGCGCGCGTCGCCCGAAGCACGTCGAGCGCCGCCCGGCACGCCGAACGCTTGGCCTCCGGATCGGGGCCGGTGGTCGGCCACACGGCGAGCATCGCGTCCCCCACGACATCCGACACCCAGCCCTGGTGTCGGCTCACCGCGTCGAATAGCGGCTCGTAATAGGCATTCAGCAGCGCCCGCAGCGAGACCGCCTTCATGGTCTCGGAGAGCTTGGTAAACTGCCCGGCGTCGGAATGGATACAGACGCCGTACATGACCTGGCCCTCGGACAAGACCAGGTCGGTGTTCGTCGCAATGCGGGTGACCACGTGTTGAGGCAGGTAGACGCGCAAGCCATCCTCGATGCGCGACAACTCGATCTGTACGCGGGCGCGTTCGGCGCGCTCGTCGCGATAGCCTTGCCATAGGCGCGCACCGGCGGCGAGCGGTGCCTGGATGAACAGGGGCACGGCGAGCGGGAGCCACAGGTGCAAGCGCACAAAGGCCGCGTAGTTCAGCGCCAGGTAGGCGCTAGCCGTACCGGCCAGTACCAGCAAGGCGGATCGGGTGGAGGCACGCGTGACGAGTTGGGCGAGCAGGACCGACCAGACGGCGATGAACAGCACGTGCAAGACCATCGGCAACGTCCGCAGGGGGTTCTGTTCGAGCAGGTTGGCGAAGGCCGTGGCGGAGATCTCGACGCCACTCGAGCGTCCGTACACGGTTTGGAACTGGTCGTGTACC
This sequence comes from Gammaproteobacteria bacterium, assembly GCA_050740655.1. GTDB lineage: Bacteria > Pseudomonadota > Gammaproteobacteria > JACCXJ01 > JACCXJ01 > JBOIDW01. The sequence goes on from JBOIDW010000283.1 coordinate 5,540, forward strand.
TCGCCGGTCCAGGCACTGGAGTAACCCACGAACACCGCCCTTCCGCGTAACCCGGTAGCGACGTCGCCCGCCGGATCGGCGCATGCCCCGGCAAGTACACACTGATAGGAGAAAGTCTTAAGCGTACCGGGCGGACCATAATGGTTGAGCTGGAGGGTGTCGGACCCGCCCATGGCCCGGATTAGCGCCAGTAAGGCGCTGCGTGCCCCTGCATCGAGATGGCGTCCATTGGCGATCGCCTGCGTAACGGCCTGTGCCAGGGACGCACGGCTCGCGAGCAGACGGCGTAGACCCATGGCAATGCGGGGCAGGTGTTCCGTGCGCAGGAGATCGATTAGCTCCAATACTTCGGGTGACACGGGTTGCGCCGTGCTCAGCGCCTCGATGAGCGATCGAAAATGTGGCCTGTTGTACGCGAGCAGTGCGGCCAGCGGCATCGTCGGCAGGGTTTCTTCGAACCCCGGATCCCA
>JBOIDW010000284.1:0-2899 GCA_050740655.1 Gammaproteobacteria bacterium
TCCCGGGGCACTCGTTCCCAGTCCGCGATCCAGGTTCGAGCGTGGGTATTGGCGCCGTCGAAATGCAGCCATACGATCCCCGTGTCAAGCGCGGCCTCGATATCGCCCGGTCCGAGGTCATAAACCGGGCCATGCGGCTCGACCAAGAATGCGTAGATGAGGCCGTAGTACTCGCGTGATCCGGCGGCGACTCGGTGTGCCTCCGCTACACCCGGCCCCCGCGTTACCGCCACACCGGGCCCATCAATCCTGAGCTTGTGCGGGGGCGGTGCCGAGTTGCCCGATGTGCTGCAAGCGCGTCTCCAGCATCAGGCGATCCAGGGCCTCGAAGGGTAGATTGACGAAGACACCGATGCGACGCTCCAGCTCCCGAAATGCCGTGCGAAAGGCCCGCGTCCGTTCCACCTCGTCCCCGTCCACCGCCGCCGGATCGGATATCGGCCAGCTCGCCGTTACCGGGTGTCCCGGCCACACCGGGCACGGCTCGCCCGCAGCGGCGCTGCACACCGTGAATACAAAGTCCATGGCCTCGGCCTCCGGTCCGGCAAATTCGTCCCAGCTTTTGCTGCGCAGCGCCTCGGTGGGGTAATCGAGGCGCTCCAGCAAGGCCAGCGCTAGCGGGTGCACGGCGCCTTCCGGGTGGCTGCCCGCGCTAAAGGCGCGAAACTTGCCGGCCCCGGTGCGATTCAGGGTCGCCTCGGCAATGATGCTGCGCGCGGAATTCCCGGTACAGAGAAACAGCACGCGGTAGTGTCTTTGGTTCGCAGTCATGGAGGATACAGACTAGGGCCTGTGGGACATTTAGCGCTGGCCTCTGGTTACCCTGAGCAATCAATGCGTTGTGTAAACATCGCCAGGCAACCCTCTTCGTCATGCCGGCAGGGACTGCCGGCATCCAGGCCGCAGGGATGCCCTACATGGCAACTGGATTCCGGCAGTCCATGCCGGAATGACGCCTTGCGGGGATAAACGTCAACAGGCCCTAGCACACGCTGAGCGATCGGATTGGTCCGACTACAGGCGTGTGAGATACCTTCTAGCATCGGTATATGACAAACAGGTTACAAAGCCGGGCCATGGGCCGATCGGTTTCCCCACGCCGATTCCGTAAGCGGCAATCCGCCAAACAGCGCGCTCGATATAACTACAACTGAGCCAACGGCCACATTAGACTGAAATACTCAAGATTGGCCGTTGACCGGTCGCTGCGAGGAGTGGTGGGAGCCGATGCGAACTTGAGGGTTACCGGCCAGGGTCAGCGCTTGCAAAGCTGTCTCACGGTGCCTGATCCAAGGCCCAGGCGTCAATGTCGCCGCACAGGACCACGAGTTCTGCCCCGACCGTGATGCCTGCTGAAAGCGTCACGCACATTTTACGGCCCGTATATGATAAGTAAGGTCCTGTAACATGGACATGCCCGGGGGCGTCGAGGGCGATCTTGAAATAGCTTCTGAACGCCCAGAAGGCAACCGCGGGGGGAAGGCAATCGCTGATCCGCCAGACTTCCGGGGTTGGCGCGACCTGAGGTTCGAGGGAGATGTTGGCCTCATGCGGACGGCCGCTCGTATCGAGCAGATAACAGTGCTCGGTATCGGGCAACGCCAGGAACTCGACGCAGGCGGCTCCGGCTACCACGCCCGATTCCAGCAGCTGGATGGAGCGGCGGAATGTACGGGTGTAAGGCAAGAGTGCCCTGTGCGTAGTCGTCCGCCGTTCCAGTTTTTCTTGTGCGTATCGGTCCCACAGCGGCTCTACGGGGTGGTAGCGGTTCTTCGTCATCAGATCCGCGGCCGGCGATCCGAAATAATAACCCTGGATCATGTCTGCTCCGCTGTCGAGCGCCAGAAGGGCTTCGCACTCGGACTCAATTCCCTCAACCAGGGCCAAGCAACCGACCTCGTGCAGTAACGCCACCATTTTCGGGAGCATGCGACGGACCTTTCCACATGAAACGGCGCGTGTGTGCAGGGAACGGTCGAGCTTGACGAGATCGGGCGCAAGGTCCCACACGCGGTCGAAATTGGAATGGCTGGCGCCGAAGTCGTCCAGGGCGATGTTGCATCCGATGGCCCGGTAGGCTGCCACCAGAGAGCGGATAGCATCAAGGTCCTGGCCCCTGTGTTCCAGGACCTCGATCACCACGTGGCTCGGGACGAGCCGCACTTGTTCGAGCGCGCGCGCGAGGATCCGTGCCGTGTTCTCGGGCCGGGTGGCCGACTCGGGATGCACGTTTATGAACAGGCAGTCAGAACTGCCGGTCTGAAGCCGCGCAAACCTCATCACGTGTGCGGTTTGAAGGATCCCATCGAGGTCCGGTAATTCGCCCCTGGCGGTGGCAATGGCAAATAGCTCCGCGGCGCTCACCTGGTTAGCCTCGGCAGATATAATGCGTGCGAGCGCCTCAAAACCGACGACCGCGCCATCATAGAGACGATAAACCGGCTGAAACACGCTCGTTACCTCGTAACCGGCGTAATGGGCCCGATGCGGGACGGGAAGTTGCGGAGCGATCGTCTCCGGTGCGGCAGCCTTCTCCCGTCCGGCACGCAACCTGTCGCCGGTATGAGATAGACGCGTTAAATGCGCGTCGTTAAGATTGTCATCAGCGTGCACTCGAGTTTCCCCTCCGCAACTATGGCCGAACGTGTGCGCAGACCGTGCGTAGCGGCACTATGTCCCGAACGGTGCCGGAATTCCCACACCGAACGCCAGACCGCTGTCGGACACCGAGCCATATGCCAAAATGAAAAACGACACCTCTCTTTGGTCGTACGCGACGTGCGCGGTATTGATCGCACGCTGCGCGGCTGCATTGCAGTCCTGCGCCAGCTTGGCAATCTCGGCCATGCTGTCGGCCGCCGTTTTCAGCTCTTGCGAAGCATCTTCCACCTCCCGTCGC
>JBOIDW010000285.1:0-4729 GCA_050740655.1 Gammaproteobacteria bacterium
GCCTCCGCCGCTATCCGCTTTGCCTGTGGTGCCGCGATCGGGTCCTGTGGCAGGGACGGGGCTTCGCTGCGACCGACTGGAAATACACCATCGTCTGAACGCCTATGTTCGTGCTCGTGTGCTATGACATCACCGATGATCGGCGCCGTTGCCGGGTCGGTTCCGAGCTGGAGAACTTCGGATGCCGCGTGCAGTACAGCGTGTTCGAGTGCCATCTGGAGGAGCCGCAGCTACAAGAGTTAAAAGCGCGTTTGCTCGCGCTGATCGACTATCAAGAGGACCACGTGCGTTATTATGCGCTCTGCCCCAAGGACGAGGCCGCGGTGCATCCGCCTATCGGAAACAGAACGCAGCTCTATTAAACCCATCGGCGGAGTGGCAAAGTAGAATTAACCGACCGGGATCAGAACGGGATTGAAACTATGCGTCTGAAAGGTCGAGGATAAGAAAATACTTTTGGCTGCTTAACCGACCGGGATCAGAACGGGATTGAAACACCCCTTCGGACGGCCGACGGCATAGACGTATTTGAACGCTGGAGGTCGGACACCGGACGAAAGGTACAGAAAGGTGGACATTCCAATTACGGTGTCCAAGGGCGCGAGCGAGTGCGTGGTGCTTGCGGGGCTGGACTAGCGGGTCGCAACCAGTCAGTGGGGCAGGGGGCGGTCAAGTATAAGGCCTGCACGTTCCGGTAAACGCCGCTAGAATGCGTCATGCGCCGTAACCCGGATACGCCTTCCCGCCACGCCGGCCCCCTGCCTGCAGTGCCCGGTGACTGGGGCACCATCAAGGGCCTGCTGCCCTATCTCTGGGACTTCCGCGGCCGGGTCGCGCTGGCGTTGGGCAGCCTGTTCATCGCCAAGCTCGCCAACGTCGGCGTGCCGTTGGTATTGAAGCAGATCGTCGATGCGCTGGGCGAAACCGGCGCACCGCTGGTCCTGCCGACGTTGCTGCTCATCGGCTATGGCCTCCTGCGCCTCTCCAGCACCCTGTTCGCCGAGCTGCGCGACATCGTCTTCGCCAAGGTGGCGCAGCGCTCGATCCGCAACGTCGCCCTCAAGACCTTTCGCCACTTGCACTCCCTGAGCCTGCGCTTCCACCTGGAGCGGCAGACCGGCGGGGTATCCCGCGACATCGAACGCGGTACGCGCGGCATCGACAGCCTGTTGCGCTATGCGGTCTTCAGCATCATCCCGACGCTGTTCGAGATGGCGCTGGTCGGTGCCGTGCTGATCACGCAATACAGTATCGGGTTCGCGGTGATCACCCTCGGTGCCTTGACCGTTTACGTTACGCTGACCATCGTGATCACCGAATGGCGGACGCATTTCCGCCGCACCATGAACGAGCTGGACTCCAGGGCCAACACGCGGGCCATCGACAGCCTGATCAACTACGAAACCGTGAAGTACTTCAACAACGAGGACTTCGAGACCCGACGCTACGACGAGAGCCTGCGGCGCTGGGAGCAGGCGGCGATCAAGAGCCAGGTCTCGCTGGGCCTCCTGAACGTCACCCAGGCCCTGCTCATCGCATCGGCGGTGACCGCGCTCATGGTCCTCGCGGCGGACGGCGTGGTCTCGGGCGCCATGACCGTGGGCGATCTGGTGATGGTCAACGTGCTCCTCATGCAGCTCTACATACCGCTGAATTTTCTGGGCGTGATCTACCGGGAGATCAAGCAGTCGCTCGCCGATACGGAGAAGATGTTCCGGCTGCTGGCCGAGCACAAGGAGGTGGATGACGGGCCCGCTGCGCGGCCGCTGCTCCTGGGCGGCGCGGCGATCCGCTTGGAGCACGTGGACTTCCACTACGATGCGAACCGGCAGATCCTGTTCGACGTGAGCTTCGAGGTGCCCGCGGGCCACAAGGTCGCGGTGGTGGGTACCAGCGGGGCCGGAAAATCGACGCTCGCGCGCCTCCTGTTCCGCTACTACGATATCAGCGGAGGCCGCATCGTCATCGACAGCCAGGAAATCCGCGACGTGACCCAAGCGAGCCTCCGAAAGGCCATCGGCATCGTGCCGCAGGACACGGTACTCTTCAACGACACCATCGGCTACAACATCGCCTACGGTCGGCCGGACGCGAGCGCCGAGGAGGTCGTCGCTGCCGCCAAGTCGGCACACATCTACGCCTTCGTCCAGTCATTGCCCGATAAATTCGAGACCCTAGTCGGGGAACGCGGACTCAAGCTCTCCGGGGGCGAGAGGCAGCGGGTCGCTATCGCGCGCACGCTGCTCAAGGACCCGGCCATCCTGATCTTCGACGAAGCCACCTCGGCGCTCGATTCCCATACCGAGAAGATCATCCAGGCCGAGTTGGAGCGGATCGCGGAGGATCGCACGACCCTGGTCATCGCGCACCGCCTGTCCACCGTCATCGATGCCGACCAGATCCTGGTCATGGAAGCCGGGCGCATCGTCGAGCGCGGCAGCCATCGACAACTCCTGGAGCGGGGCGAAGTCTACGCCCGCATGTGGGCGCTCCAGCAGGAGGAGGAGGCAAAGCACGCCGCCGAGCCGCCGGCTCCCGGACGCCTGGCGGCTGTGTGAGGACCAGAAGGAGCAGAGATTACGCGTTCCCGCTCTGCGGTTGCCGAACGTTACGGGATGGACCCGTTACGTGACCCGGATGACGAACCTCACCATCCTGGCGCCGGACGTCGCCGCCGCCATCCTCGCCGAGTTCAAGCGCCGGAGGTCACGCTATTCGACCGGGCGTCGGGAACGCCCCCGCTATGCCATGACGAGTGCGAGAACGGTGATGCCACGCAATGACTTGTTTCGACCCATTGCGAGCCGGATGCCGAAAGTCCGGCGGCTTCAACAGGTCAACCTGTTCAGACCGGAACCTCTGGAAAGCCCGCATCCGCACCCAACCATTTCCAAACCTGGCCAGGGCGCTGTACCAAGCCTTGGAGCGTCCCCCGGGCCAGTTCGGGCGATTGGTCGGTATCGGTCCAATCTAACACGATCGTTGATCCTTTTGCGGAAGCCCGCGATCTGCCGCCACGCGATCGCGGGCTCGGTGTTCCGGATGGTTTCGGTCAAGCTTGGCTGGGCTCGGCAGGGTCTGGAGATTGCGAATCACACCATCCTGGATGAGCGTCGAGCCGAAAAACCATTCCCGCTCGAACCTGATGTAACTCTCGATGCGATCGATGCACATAGGCATGTGATCGAGCAATGCCTTGTCGGAAACCTTGTTCGGTTTCATAGCGCCTGTGCCTTCTTGAGGATGAAGTCGCGCAGTGCGGGGTTCAGCCCGCCGTCGGTAAGGACATCGACCGTTCTGCCGGTGATGTCCTGCACGTCCATCGACAAGCCGCCCAAGGCCAGGCCGCTCACGCCCGGCGGCCCGTATCGCCGGGCGATGTCCAGGATCGCGTCGCGGTGGGTCTCGATCAGGGGATGCATGCGTCGTTCCCGCTTCGACAAGCTTGCCGTAGTCTTCTTGGTACCCGTCGGTATCGCTTATTTCATCCCTGAGACTCGCCTCTTCGGGGCGGCGCGGGATTTCGCTCGAGGGGAGTTGGCCACGGGTAGGTTCGTTCCTGCGCGGTTGGCCGGTCATGGCGTGGCCAGCTCTCCGAGCAGCGCATCGGTGTGATTGCGCACGTGGTCGGAAAAGAACTGCTTGACCTCGGGCCAGTGCACGCCGGTCAGCATCCGCGGTTCGGGTTCTCCCTCCGCATCAGCGAAATAGACAAGCGATTTGGCGAGATGCACCGGGTTTGGGAGCGATCTCGCGTACATCACACGCAGGCGCAGGGCGAGGGCGCGCAAATCGAGTTTCTTCAGAATTTCATAAAGGTCGTGAAAGTCCTTGCGGGCCCCGCGCTGACTGACGGCGATCAGTTTCATGGCGCCGATATCCGGCACCGGCGCGACGGGCAAACCATGAAGGCGGATGTCCGGTGGCGCGAAGGTCGGGCCAAATGCGAAGAAGCTGCACTTGACGCCCGAGAGCGCGCATTCGAAGGTGTCGGCGCTGTCCTGGATGATCTCGATCGGTAGCCCGGTTGCGGTGAGGCGCTCCGCCAACCCGCGGGGAAATGCCTCGGGACGGATAAACCAGTCGAAATCCACCGACACGCGGTGACCAAGTTGAACGGCGAGCCCCGTCCCGCCGGCGAGCGTGAAGGGGGACGCTGAAAGCGCGCCACAAAGCACCGGGGCGAGCCGAGCGGCTTCGGAGGTCAGGACTTCAAGCGGCATCGCAGTAGAGCCTCCAGAAGTCGCAGTCGCGCGCCGACAAGCGACGGCTCGTCGCCGCGATGTCACGCAGTTCCGTGCGGGAATAATGCGCGAGCAACCAGCGGAAACCTACCGGTGTGGTCTTGTCCATGAGCCGCTCGGCAATGAAGCGGCGATGTTGAACGGGGTCGAGCGTGTCGAAATCCGTGTCCCAGAAATAAGGCCGTAGAGGCTCCGGCAACGAGGACGGGCTCATGCAGAGTCTCCCGGAGTGCAATGCCCGAAAAACTCGGCTCTCTTCCCGCGTCGATCTTTCATGCTTGAACGACGGAAGAGCCGGGTCTTGCCCGACGCTCCTGGCGGGGCAGCGCCTTGGAGAGCGGCGTGCGCCGAATAGCCCGCCGTCACGTCATCCCGCCCTTGCATGGTTTCGGTCCTTTTCCCACGACGCTATTTTGCCTGTGTCTATCGCCAGTCGCAACGTTGATTGCCGACGGTGGGATGTTCAGGCCGAAGCGGGTGTATTT
>JBOIDW010000286.1:0-8470 GCA_050740655.1 Gammaproteobacteria bacterium
GCGACGGGAGGTGGAAGATGCTTCGCAAGAGCTGAAAACGGCGGCCGACAGCATGGCCGAGATTGCCAAGCTGGCGCAGGACTGCAATGCAGCCGCGCAGCGTGCGATCAATACCGCGCACGTCGCGCTACGTGCGGTGGATGAGAGGTTCGGCGACATTAGCAGCATCCGTGGGACGGTGTGCGAGATGGAAAGGCGTATCAAAAGCCTCGACGAGCGTTCGCGCGAGATCAACGGAGTCGTCGGCCTCATTAATACCATAGCGTACCGTGGGGCGGGCTAGCGCCGGTAGATCCGAAGGCGAGCGAAGTTGCGCTTCGAGTAGGGATCCGCGTGTTTGAGCACACTGTGGATCACCTACGTCCATTGCCTTGGCGGTCCGTCCCACAATAAACTAAAGGGGTAAACGTTCATGGTCGTTACAACCAGGTTTCCTATTCGAACTCGATTCATGGCCTTCGCCGGTTCCGTCGCCGTCGGCATTCTGCTGGCCAGCGGGCTGATCTGCTGGATCATTCATAGGACGACATTGGCGACCCAGGTGTCGGACAAACAGGTCATTGCGCTCGCTGGTCTCTTCGATGCGGCCATGGTACTGCCTGCGATCGATGAGCAGGTTCAGCGTTCAATTGAGCTAGCGATAACCAAGCCGGGCATCGAACCCGTCGCGGGTTCTATGAATGCGCATGCCTCCCGCCTGCGCGATGGCCTTGCCAAGCTCGATATCTTTCCGTTCGATGAAAGCGGCACCGCGAGCATCGCGGAGGTTCTTAAATCCGCCGATAACTACATTGCGACTGCGGAGGAAACAGCCTCGCTCGCCACAAAAAACCAGGCCGCAGCGCATGAGCGTTACGCACCTTTGCGATACCAGTCGCGGTCCCTCCTGGCGGCGTTGGCGAGTCTGAAGGAGCGCGTCCAGGCGATACCTATATCAAAACGAGCGGACTTGACCGATGGCGATTTTTCACAGACCTTTCTATTAGTGGTTGCGCTGATCGGGATCGCCCTGGCGCTGGGAATGCTCCTCATCGCCCATGTCATGGCGCGCAACCTAAGCCGGTCTCTTGCGTTCCTCGTCGAGACCGCGGAGAAAATCGAGGGCGGGGACCTCACCGGTGTCCCGAAGGCGGAGGGCCGTGACGAACTCGCGTGGTTGCAGCACACGCTGAGGCAAATGGCCAAGAGCCTTGCCCGTACCGTGATCGAGGTCAGCCGTTCTGCGGATACGTTGGCGAGCGCGTCCGAGCAGATGAACGCCACGGCCCAGTCCCTGAGCCAAACCGCGGGTGAGCAAGCCGCGAGTGTCGAGGAAAGCAATGCCGCGATGGAGCAGATGGCCGCCTCGTTCCAGCAGAACGCCGAGAATGCGCGCTTGACCGACGGTATGGCGACGAAGGCGAGCCGGGAGGCCACCGAGGGTGGCCAGGTCGTCAAGGATACCGTCGGCGCCATGCAGGCAATCGCAGTCAAAGTTGGGATCATCGATGATATCGCCTATCAGACCAATCTGCTCGCCTTGAACGCGACGATCGAGGCCGCACGTGCGGGTAATCAGGGTAAGGGATTTGGCGTGGTGGCGGCGGAGGTCCGGAAGCTCGCCGAACGCTGCCAGTCAGCAGCCCGGGAGATCGGTGCGCTGACCTCGCGCAGTGTGGAGCTGGCGATGCGTGCGGGTGCGCTCCTCGAAACCATGGTGCCGGAAATAACGAAGACCTCGGATCTCGTGCGAGAGGTGGCTGCGGCATCGGACGAGCAGACGGCGGGTGTAGGCCAAATCAGTACTGCCATGAACCGAATCAACCAGAGCACGCAAACCAACGCCTCGGCCTCCCAGCAGCTCGCGGCCACCGCCGAGGAGATGAGTAACCGCGCCCATCAGCTACGGCAACTGGTGGCGTTTTTCAAAGTCGGAACCACCGACGCGGCCGACGTGGCCGAGGCGGCAACCTAGCGATGGCATCCGCGCCGCTAGGCCGGTTACTACAAGGCCATGCAGTTGGCGTAATAGGTGACGGTAGCGGGCCAATCGGAGAAGACTCCGCGGATTCCGACCCGCTGGGCAAGCACGTCGAGGACCTTCATCACATCGCCCTCGCGCTTGATAGCGGAATCGATCGTCTGGAAGTAGAACCCGTTGTTGCCGTTGGAAGCCGGCGTATCTCCTTAGTACGTCTAAGCTCAGTACGTCTGATCAGCGCCAGCCGGTTACCCTGAGAACGACACCATGGCCCGTGACGTTGTGCTGCACGCTGACGTAGAATTTGTCGCCCACCGTATCGAAGAAGCCACCGGTCCACTCTGCATTGAGGTCGTTCAGCGTCGCGATGCGCACGCAGCCGTCGGATAGCCGGTCGTCGTCCTTGCCATCTTTCAGGCACGACCACAGGTCGTTGTTGCGTCCGATGTCTGGGCCATCGCCGTCCTCGTGCAAAATCCAGTTTCCACGGCCTGGCTGGTAGGCGATGTTGTCCATCATCGCAAGCTCGGGCGTGCCGACGACGAAGAGCTGGGCCTCGGGCACGGCCAAGTTGGCGATCGCGTCCTCGAGACTGCCGTCGGTGATGCAGATCGTCTCTCCCCAGTTGCGGTCGGTGCCTTCGTTGCCGGTATTGTTGCCGCAGAATCGCACGTCGCCTCGCGCCAGGCCCTTGCCGTCGATATCGATATCTTCCGGGCGGTAGTAGCCAGCAAGCTTCTCCTGCCCGGCGCTCGTCCGCAGATCGGACGGGTCCGGGATCAGCACCCAGGTGCCGAGGCCGGTGTTGGAACCCTGCCCGTAGTCGGTGTTGCCGTTGCGCTTGCCGAGTCGCAGCCCGTAGACCGTGCCACTGACTAGGGGCGACTCGCTAAGATCACTGATCGGTGCGCCCCCGATCCACGGAACGGCGGGCACGAACTTGAAGTAGGCGCCACCGGGTGTGCCTTGCGACGGGCGATTCTCGTCACCGTAGTACATGACGCCGTTTGGGTAGAGGGCGATGCCTTCCCAGGACAGGCGCCCCACTGCCGGCCGCGTGACGACGTTGTCAGCGCCGCTGCCGCCCGGGCCATCCGTGGTCGTACCGGCCCCGCGATCGAAGAGCACGTTCGTGGTCGCGAGCGGATTGATGATCTCGAGCAGCCAGCCGCTGTTGCCCGCCTCCTCGCCGACGATGACCGTGCCCCAGGGCGTGCGCCGCACGGGATCGCAGGAAATCGTTCCCGTGAGGATGGTCTCAACCGCGCCGTCCGTCAGATGGATCCGCTGGACACCCGGCGCGGTCGCCCCCTGCTCGTTGCACGCGATCAGGTGAGTCGCATGCTCGTCGTCAGGCCAGAGCACCATCATGTCGAGGTTCGGACCGGCGTTCGCCGCCGAGGTCACCACCTGCACTCGCAGGCCGCGGGCGAACGTCGCCAGCAAGGTAGGATCGGCCTCCGCGGCGGCCTTAGCGATGCTTGTCGTAGAGGATTCCTTGATCGGGCTCACGATGCCGAAGAGCTTTCTGGAAAAAGCACGAAGCTCGTGATCTCGAAGCTTACCGAAGTCGAACCCGGATGCGGCGCTCGCAACGGTAGCAAGCCCGAGCAGCCCCACCGCAGCCAAAGATCTTAGTCTTTGCATTCTTGCCTCCTGAATTGTTTAAGACATGGACGATCAGTCATCTCTTCGCGGGACCGCGTTTGGTCGGCGCGAAACGCAGCGCAGAATGGCGCGCCGCAGTGACACCGGGGTGACGCCGAAGTGAATGTTTCATGACACCCTTCCAGCGGTGCTCGACGTGGGAATACCAAACGCGTTTGGCGTGCGAAAAAATAGCGCAGGCAAGCAATGTTTATGACTTTCGGTCGTTCCTTACCGGCAGTACGGCAAATGCGCAAGCAAGACCAAAGGGGCGCAATCGTCAATATCGGCACGATTCTGGCCGCGAACGGCCGGCGTCGTTCCCACGCCGCTATTCGGTCAGCTTTCCGACGATCAGCTTAAAGCCGTGTTCAATGAGCGAACATGCACGAGCCGGTTCCGTCGATGCGGGCGTGATCCTCATCTGCTCCCGGATAGCGCAGGGATTCTTCGAGTGCTTAGCGGCGACACCGCTCCGTAACGCGGTGGTCACCGGTCCTTCATCGACACGAGCTAGGCTCGAGCGCAACCCAATCGCTATGGAGGAGGGCCATGCGCCGTTGCGCTATGGATACGGAAAGCTCTGTACAAGCGTTCAAGCTCAAGGGAGAACTGGTCAGGACACCGTTCCCGCGCTTGAACGTGGCCATCGAGACGATCCTCGAAAGGCTCTTCGCGCTGGAGAAGGTCGGCTCCATCTGCCGGCAGATCGACGGCGTGGAGGCTATCCATGAGGCCGTGCGCCGGTTGCTCACGCTCTTCGATACCACGTATGCGGTTGGCGATGCCGAGCTCAACCAAGTCCCGGCGCAAGGCCCGGTGATCCTCGTGGCGAATCACCCCTTCGGCGCCATCGAGGGGATCATCCTCGCGCACCTAGCGCTGCGGCGGCGCCCGGACGTGAAGGTGATGGCGAACTTCCTCTTGCGCCGCATCCCGGGCCTGCGGGACCTGTTTATCGGCGTTGACCCTTTTGGTGGTGCGGGTTCAGCGCAACGCAACGTCCGGCCGCTGAGGGAAACCCTGCGCTGGCTGCGGCAGGGAGGCGCGCTGGTGGTATTTCCAGCCGGCGCGGTGTCCCGCGTGACCCTCCCCAGAGCTCGGATCGCGGATCCCCCGTGGCAGCCCGGTATCGGGCGCATCGTGCATATCTCCAAGGCCTCCGTCGTGCCGGTATATATCCACGGAGCGAACAGCGTCTCGTTCCAGCTCTTAGGGCTGTTGCACCCGCGCCTCCGTACTGCGCTGATTTTCAGACAACTGGTCAACCAGCCGACGCGCGAGATCCAACTGCGGATCGGGCGCGCCATTCCCTACGAGCGCTTACGCGGCTTGCGGCATGACGCGGACGTTGCCCGCTATCTGCGGCTATGCACCGAGTTGTTGAATCAGGGCGCGGCGCCGGCGTCCGGGCCGGCCTTACGCGGCGCCCGCCGGGACGCGCCGCCCCGCGAACCGGTTATCGCCCCGCCGCCGGCAGAGTTACTGGCGGCGGACGTAGCCGCCTTGCCTCGTTCTCAGCACCTGCTGCGCTCGGACAATCTGTCCGTCTACTGGGCGCGTGGCGAGCAGATCCCGTGGGTGGTGCGTGAGATCGGCCGTCTGCGCGAGGTGACCTTCCGCGCCGTCGGCGAGGGCACCGGCAAACCCGCCGATCTCGATCTGTACGATAACTACTACCGGCACCTGTTCCTATGGAACCACGCGGCCCGCGAGGTCGTGGGCGCCTACCGTATCGGACGTACCGATGAGATCCTGGCGAGCTACGGTGAGCGCGGGCTGTATACCTATTCGCTGTTCGATCTGAGGGCGCCGCTGCTCGCCGCGCTCAATCCGGCCCTGGAGCTCGGGCGTTCCTTCGTGCGGGCCGAATATCAACGCAGCGTCGCACCCTTATTCCTGTTATGGCGCGGGATCGGGCAGCTGGTAGCACGTCAACCGCGCTATCGCCGCTTGTTCGGTCCCGTGAGCATCAGTGGCGACTATCAATTGCTGTCTCGCGAAGTGCTGGTGGAATATCTATCCAGCCATCACTTCAAGGCCCAGCTCGCCCGCCATGCCCGGCCGCGTCATCCCTTCCGCGGGTCCGGCCGCAGCGCCTGGAGCCGCGAGGACTTTGCCGGCATCGAGGATCTCGACTTGGTCTCGCAGGTGCTCGCGCAGATCGAGCCGGACCGCAAGGGTATACCGGTGCTGCTCCGGCAATACCTGCGTCTCGGCGGGCGGCTGCTCGGCTTCAACGTGGACCCGGATTTCGGCAGTGCCCTGGACGGCCTCATCATGGTCGATCTCGCCAACACGGAGCCCGGGCTGCTGCGCCGGTACCTGGGCAACGCCGGTACCGCTCGTTTCCTCCATTACCACGCGGCACCGGGGTTCGGTGCCGCTGCGGAGTCGGCGTAGGTACGAGCCTCGATAGTGGGCCCGAGCGTGCCATGCATACTCCCGTAAGTTGTGCTATGCGCACGCGGATTTCGGTGCGGCGGGTGACAATGATCGTTCGGGTGACCCGCCGATCGCGCCGGGTGGGGGCGTTACCGAGCGCGCGCCTAACGCCCGCTACAATTGATTGCGGTCTCGACTGCGTTCGGAGGCTGGTAATGCCATCAGCTCTGCGGGAAAGTCACAGCGGAAGCTGCTGCCGCGTTCGACGATGCTCTCGATGTGGAGCGTCGCGCCGTGGCGTTTGAGGACGTGCTTGACTATCGCGAGTCCAAGGCCGGTGCCGCCGCTGGCTCGGGAGCGGCCGGCGTCTACCCGATAGAAACGCTCGGTAAGCCGAGGGACGTGGTGAGCGGGGATGCCGATACCGGTGTCTTTGACCTCCAGGTGGGCGCCCGCCGCGTCTTGCCACCAGCGGATCTTGATGACCCCGCCGGCCGCGGTGTAATGCACGGCATTCGCCACCAGATTGGACAGGCAACTGCGCAGTTCGGCGCGATCACCCGTGACCCACAGGGTGGTGTCGATCTCCAACACGAAACGGTGGCGTGCGTCGCCCTCGATGGATTGCGCCTCCTCGTGCACTTCCGTCACCAGGGCCGGCACGCTCACTGGCTCGCGGCTCAGTGGGCGCTCGTCTTGATCGAGCCTGGCAAGGAACAAGAGGTCCTCGACGATGCGCTGCATGCGCAGCGTATGCGCCTCCAACGCCTCCAAGGCTTGCTGCCATTGAGCCGGATCGCGTTGCCGATCCGCCAGCAGTCCCTCGACGTAGCCGCGGACGACGGTCAAGGGGGTACGCAACTCGTGCGAGACATTGGTCACGAAGTCGCGCCGCATCTCGTTGATGCGGTGTAAGCGCGTCACGTCGCGCGCCGTGAGCAGCTGTTGACCGGCGCCGAAGCCGACGATACTGACGCTGAGCATGCAGTCCGGCCGGGTGTGAGACTCGATCTCTACGCTACGCACGGCCTCACCCTCGTAGGTCGTTTTACAGAGCTGCACCAGGCGCGGATCGCGCAGCAGATTGGTGACCCTTTGGCGCGCATCCTGTGGCCAGCGTACGCCGAGTAAGTCGCGGGCTGCCGGATTGGCCCACTCGATCTCACCCTGCTGGCCGATCACCACGGCCGCCTCGCTCAGCGCGGCGGTGGCCTGCCGGACCTGTTTCAGATAGTCCTGGAGCTTGGTCTTGCGGGTCTTGTCGCGGTCACGATAGAGATCGACGGCCCGGCACAGGTCCTCGAATACCCCGGGGTGATCCGGCGCCGGATGACGCTTGCGGTGCCGCACCCACTGCGCGAGGCGCAGCAGCTCGCGGTACTGCCAGGCGAGGTAACCGAGGGTGGCGATCCACAGGCTGGCGAACAGCGCATCGAGGATCAAGCCCACCACCGCAGCCGCCATCGCGACTGCCAGGAATCGCCACAGATCGCGGGCCATCGGGCTAACCGGGCTGCGTGGAGAAGCGATACCCGACGCTGCGCACGGTCTGGATGAATCGATCGTAGCCGTGCCTGCCCATGGCCTTGCGCAGCCGGCGGATGTGCACGTCCACGGTACGTTCGTCGATATAGACGTTGTCGCCCCAGACCTGGTCGAGCAACTGGCTGCGCGTATAAACCCGCTCGGGATGGGTGATGAAGAAATGGAGCATTCGGAATTCCAACGGGCTCAGATCGAGCGGCATCTCGCGCGCCGTGACGCGATGCGTCTTCACGTCCAGCCGCAGTCCGCCGATCTCGATCGAGTCACGCGCTTCCTCGGCCTCGCTACGGCGCAGTACCGCCTTGATGCGTGCCACCAGTTCGCGGGTCGAAAACGGCTTGGTCACGTAATCGTCGGCCCCAGCCTCCAGGGCGTTCACCTTGTCCCGTTCTTCGCCGCGCGCCGTGAGCATGATGATCGGCACGCGCCGGGTACGTGCGTCTCGGCGTAGACGCCGCGCGAGATCGGCGCCGCTCACGCCGGGTAGCATCCAGTCGAGCAGGATGAGATCGGGAGGGTCGGCGGCGATGATCGTCTCGGCCTGCGCGGCGTCGGCGGCCTCCACGCAGGTGAAACCCGTTCCCATCAATGCGAAGCCCAGCATCTGCCGCAGGCTGGGCTCGTCATCGACTATCAAGATCTTTTCCGGCATGGCTGCTCAGAAGACGCTCTCACTGTCGGTGGACATCATTAGAGGTAAATCCCATTACAGGATTATGACAAGCCAAGCACCCTGATCCAACATGTCGATGGACGGCCTACCGGCATTGTCTTGTCATATTTCTGCAACATTACCTGGCTAGCATCCCGCGTGCTTCGATACAACGGGTTTATTAGCGGTCCGTTGTAGTACCGGCACACGGTACACCAAGAATGAAGCGCAGGGGACGGCGAAGCCGTAGTTTGAATAGGCAATGTTCGGAGAAACGATCG
>JBOIDW010000287.1:0-3026 GCA_050740655.1 Gammaproteobacteria bacterium
CCGGGAGACCCTCCAGCGTCACATTAAGACCAATCTGGAGGTCCTCTATTCCCTGGCCAACTTTTTCCGCGGCAGCCAGAAGGTGGAACGCGCGGAGTTCCGGACCTTCGTCGAGGAATCCTTTGTACGCCACCCCGATATATTCGCGTTGCAATGGTGGCCGCGGGTCCTTCGGCGGGAACGTAGGGCCTTTGAGCGCGCCGTCCGCGCCGAGGGGTTTCGCGATTTTTACATCAAGGATGCGGCCCGGCCGGACGCGTTCGTGCGCGCCCCCGAGCGATCCGAGTACTTTCCGATCCTGTATTCCGAACCGCAGGATAAAGACCCGCTCGCACTGGGATGGGATCTCGTTCCGCAAATGCAGCCCCTTTGGGCGCGCCTGCTCGGCATGCAGCAGGCCGCCGGGGCAGCCACCGCCGTAGCCTCTGGCGGTGTCGAGCTGTATCAGAAGGAGCGGGACGCGAATGATCCCTACGCAGTCGTCTTATACTTGCCGGTGTATCGCCACGCCCGGGTGCCCGAGGACGAAGCCGGCCGGCTTCGGGACCTGAGAGGTTTTGTGGTGGAGATCCTACGGGTAAGGGATCTGTTCCAAAACGCGCTGCACGGTTACGCTTTGCCTGGCATCGACATGGTTTTGCTGGATGAAACCCCCGGGGCCACGGTCATTGAGCTTTACCATCACCGCTCGCGCTTGACCCCCGTGCCGGACCCCCAAGGATGGAAACAACTCTCGGGCATGCGCTGGAAGGCCACGGTCGAGCTCGCGGACCGCAGGCTGTCCGTGCTGTATCTGGCCACACCCGAGTACCAGCGTGCGCACCCGCCGTGGGGCGCATGGACGGTTTCGACCACGCTCATGGTTGTACTCTCGTTGACCAGCGGTTTTCTGGGTTCGAGCCTACGGCGCACACAGAGGAGCCAAGGAATGGCGCGGGCGCTCGCCGAGGAGATCGCGCAGCGCGAGGAGGCGCGGCGGTTGCTCGAGCGGGCGCGTGAGGAATTGGAGGCACGGGTCGCCGAGCGCACCCGTGAATTGCGGGAGGCAAACGAACAACTCCAGCAGCTCGACCGGCTCAAGTCCGAGTTTCTGGCCACGATGAGCCATGAGCTCCGCACCCCACTCAATTCGATCATCGGGTTCACGGGGATCCTCAAGCAAGGCATCGCCGGGGATCTCAACCCGGAGCAACACAGGCAGATCGCCATGGTCTATGGCTCCGCCAAGCACCTCTTGACGCTCATCAATGATCTCTTGGACCTCTCCCGAATAGAATCGGGCCGCGTGGAGATCCAGCGCGAGCCGTTCCGGTGCGAAGACGTCATCGCGGAAGTGATCGCGAGCTTGGCGCCCGCGCTGGCTGGAAAGGCGCTCAAGTTGGTGAGCGACATCCCCGCGCCGCTCCCCGAAGTCCGGAGCGATCGCAAGCGGATCTTTCAGATTGTGTTGAATCTGGCCAGCAACGGGGTTAAATTCACCGAACAGGGTGAGGTCCGCATCCATTGCGTTGCCGAGGGAGAGGCGCTCATGCTGAGCGTGACGGACACCGGGATCGGAATCAAACCGGAGAACATGGCGCTCCTCTTCGAGGCCTTCCGGCAGGTGGAAGGCTCGGCGCGGCGGCGCTATGAAGGGGCCGGGCTCGGGCTGCACCTGAGCCGTCGGCTGGCCCGGCTTCTCGGAGGCGACATCCGGGCAGAGAGCGCCTACGGTAAGGGGTCGCGGTTTACCCTAAGCCTCCCGCTCGGCGTGGGTTGACAAGCGATGAGCAAGAAAATCCTGGTGGCCGAAGACAACGATCAGAACCTCTATCTGACGGCGTTTCTGCTCGGCAGGCACGGGTATGAAATCATCACCGCGCGTAACGGGATCGAAGCCGTCGCGCAAGCCCAGGCACACCGTCCGGATTTGATCCTCATGGACATATTGATGCCCGAGATGGACGGCTACGAAGCGATCAGACGAATCAAGGGGTTCGCCGAAACCGCCCACATTCCGATCGTCGCGGTCAGCTCCTACGCGATGGCGGGCGATCACGACAAGGCCATGGTGCTCGGTTGTGTCGGGTATATCGAAAAACCCATCGCTCCGGAGACCTTTGTGTCCCAGATAGCACGGTATCTCTAAAGCGCTCGCCGCCGGGGCGGTGGGGATGAACGTTCTAGTCGTCGATGATAACCACGATAACCGGTACCTGATGGAGACCTTGCTGCCGGCCAATGGCTATCAGGTGAGCTCGGCGAGCGATGGGATCGAGGCCTTGGAGAGGCTCTCGGCGGAGGTATTCGATCTCATGATCTCCGACATTCTCATGCCGCGGATGGATGGGTTTCATCTCTGCCGCGCGGTGAAAAGCGATGAACGCTACCGGCAGATCCCCTTTGTCTTCTATACCGCAACCTATACCGACCCCCGCGATGAGGCCTTCGCGCTCAGCCTCGGCGCGGCGCGATTCATCATCAAGCCCCAGGAACCCGAGATCTTCGTAGGGATGTTGCGGGAGGTGATCGAGCAGCGGGCGGCCGGGGAACTCCCGAGCCCGCAAGAACCGTCGACCGAGGATGGCGTCTATCTTAAGGAGTATAACTCGCGTCTGGTGCGCAAGCTCGAAGACAAGATGCTGCAGCTGGAGAGCCAAAAGGAGCGCTATCGCGTGACGCTCTGCTCGATCGGGGAAGGGGTCATCACCACCGATGTCGAGGGCCGCATCGGCTTGTTGAATCCCGAGGCTGAGCGGCTCACGGGCTG
The DNA here is from genome assembly GCA_050740655.1 of Gammaproteobacteria bacterium. Taxonomy (GTDB): domain Bacteria; phylum Pseudomonadota; class Gammaproteobacteria; order JACCXJ01; family JACCXJ01; genus JBOIDW01. The sequence goes on from JBOIDW010000287.1 coordinate 2,750, forward strand.
GAGCGAGGCCGAGGCACAGGGTTTGCCGCTGCAGCAAGTCCTGAAAATCACCCGCGCGCATCAGCCCGCCGCGGATGAAACCCTGGCGCGATTACTAGCGGAAGGCCGGCTCGGGGAGCTATGCACCGCGGTGGACGAGCACGCGATCCTGTTACGCCGCAATCAGGAAGCGCTCGCGATCTCGGCTTCGGCCACCCCGATCCACGATAGCGGGGGGAAACTCCATGGGGCGGTGTTCGTTTTTCGCGATATCAGCGACACCCGCGAGATGGTCAAG
>JBOIDW010000288.1:0-5470 GCA_050740655.1 Gammaproteobacteria bacterium
ACGGGCTTGCTGTGCCTGGCTAGCTGTGCCTGGGAACGGTACGGTCAGGCCGGCGTGTCGGCTTTCCAGCGCGGCGACTATGCGGAAGCCACAAAGCAGTTTGAGGCCGCGCTGAAAGAGGCGCAAGGCTTCGGTGAGCAAGACCTCCGCCTCGCCGCAAGCCTCAACAACCTGGCGGCGGTCTATTATTCCCAAAGCCGTTACGGGGAAGCCGAGCCGCTTGACAAGCGCGCCCTCGCCATCCGGGAGAAGGTGTTAGGGCCGGAGCACCCGGATGTCGCCGGAATCCTCAACAACCTGGCGCTGCTCTATAGCGCTCAAGGCCGTTACGGGGAAGCCGAGCCGCTTCACAAGCGGGCCCTCGCCATCCAGGAGAAGGCCGTGGGGCCGGAACACGCGGATGTCGCCGCCAGCCTCGAAAAGCTGGCAACGCTCTATCAAGCCCAAGGCCGTTTCAGGGAGGCCGAGCCGCTTCACAAGCGCGCCTTCGCCATCCAGAAGAAGGCCTTGGGGCCGGAACACCCGGACGTCGCCGAAAACCTCAACAATCTGGCGGTGCTCTATCAAGCGCAAGGCCGTTTCAGGGAGGCCGAGCCGCTCTATCAGCGCGCCCTCGCCATCTGGGAGAAGGCCTTAGGGCCGGAGCACCCGTATTTCGCCAGAAGCCTCAACAATCTGGCGGCGAATTATCGAGCCCAAGGCCGTTACGGGGAGGCCGAGCCGCTTCACAAGCGCGCCCTCGCCATCCAGAAGAAGGCCTTGGGGCCGGAACACCGGGATGTCGCCGAAAGCCTCAACAATCTGGCGGCGCTCTATGAAGCTCAAGGCCGTTACGGGGAGGCCGAGCCGCTCTATCAGCGCGCCCTCGCCATCTGGGAGAAGGCCTTAGGGCCGGAGCACCCGCATGTCGCCGGAAGCCTCAACAATCTGGCGGCGCTCTATCGAGCCCAAAGCCGTTACGGGGAGGCCGAGCCGCTCTATCAGCGCGCCCTCTCCATCCGGGAGAAGGTGTTAGGGCCGGAGCACCCGGATGTCGCCGGAAGCCTCGGCAACCTGGCAGCGCTCTATCAAGCCCAAGGCCGTTGCGGGGAGGCCGAGCCGCTCTATCAGCGCGCCCTCTCCATCCGCGAGAAGGTGTTAGGGCCGGAGCACCCGGATGTCGCCGGAAGCACAAGGCCGTTACGGGGAGGCGCTGTCTTTTACTCGAAAGGCGACGGCTATATTTAAAGGCCTAGGGACACCGTGGCGTCCGGAGAGCGTTCCAGCGGTGCGCTCAGCAAGCACGCACCCAGCGTGCGCGTTTTGTCTTGCACGTGAGCTTACTCCGCGCGGTCGCCGGCGACACGCCGGATGAACGGCTTGGCAGCAAACAACAGCATTTTATGCAACGCCACGGTTTATAGTGAGTTCTGCGGTCAAGCTCGACAAACTCGTGACGGTAGACCATTCAATCATTCTCGGCGAACTGGGCGAGTTCTCGGAAGGGTTGATCCACGAGGTCAACGAGAAACTCCGGTATGTACTAGAGTTGGAATCCCACCAGTGTTCATAATCGCACTCTAGCCCCCGTCACCAACCAACCGGACCATCCATGCATAACGTCGTGACGGTGGTTGTTGGGGTCCGTTCCATTCACCCGCAGAACATTTGTCGTGGGGGATCTGACAGCACCCGTTGCGAACCTGCGTTGAATGTCCTATATTTTTAGGTTCATATTCTTCATTTTGGGAAATCGAAATGTCCAGGAATGACCTCCATTCTGGGTCGGGCTTCAAGCCCTGGCGTCCCTTGCTTTTGTTCGGTTTGATTGCGGCCAGTCTGGCCCTGTTGTCCTTCGATGCGGATGCCGACGCCACAGTAGGCGCTTGGGGCGCCGTGCAAACATTGCCTTGGCGGCCGATCCATTCGATCCTGCTTCCCACGGGAAAGGTCCTGTTTTATCAGCGTGGCGACGACGCACGCTTGTGGGATCCGGCGACCGGTTCGCTCACCACGCCGCCGAAATTCGGCTACAACTCCTTCTGCAGCGGGCATTCTCAAACCGGGGATGGCCTAATCCTGATCACCGGCGGGCATATCTCCAACGGTCATGGTCTGCCGAGAGCCAGCTACTACAATCCGTTTGCCAATACTTTCGCACGGCTGCCCGACATGAACGCCGGCCGCTGGTATCCCACCCAGGTCACGCTGGCCAATGGCGACGTGGTGACGATGTCCGGGGATCAAGAGAATGGCGCCCGCAACTTGATCCCTCAGGTGTGGCAGGTATCCAGCGGTTCCTGGCGGTCGCTCACGGGCGCCTCGCTGAGCACCGTACGGTATCCGGCGGCATTCCTGGCGCCCAATGGCAAGGTGTTCGTCGCCACCGCCACGTCCCGATACCTGAATACGGCGGGTAGCGGTGCTTGGACCACCGTGGCCAACCGGCTGGTGTCGAGCCGCGATAGCTACGGCTCGGCCGCCATGTACGAGGTTGGCAAGGTGATCTACACCGGCGGTGGCGCGCCGGCGTCGAGCAGCGAAGTGATCGATCTGAATGCGGCGACACCGGCTTGGAGCGCCGTGTCTCCCATGCCCAAGGCGCGACGGCAGCATAATGCCACCGTGCTGCCGGACGGCCGGGTGTTGGTTACGGGCGGCAGCAGCTCGGTCGGATTCAACACAGAGGACGGCCCCAAACCGGCTATTGTCTGGGATCCCGTCTTGAACCGCTGGACCACCTGGGCGACGGAGAGTGAATACCGCGGTTACCATTCGGAAGCGGTATTGTTGGCTGACGGACGCGTCGCCAGCATCGGCGGCGAGCATCACCCGAACCTGCAGGTCTTTTCGCCTCCCTTTCTCTTCATGGGCGCACGCCCGACGATCAGTGCGGCGCCCAGCAGCGTAGCGCTCGGTGCGACCTTTTTCGTGAGCACACCGGACGCGCCTAGCATCAGCAAAGTCACCTGGACAAGGCTGAGCTCAGTCACCCACACCAAGAACATGGATCAGCGCATCAACGTGTTGAGCTTCGCGCCAGCTTCGGGTGGATTGAACGTGACGGCGCCGTCGAGCGCTAATGCGTGTCCGCCCGGGTATTACATGCTTTGGCTGCTTAACGCTAGCGGCGTGCCCGCGCCCGCGCGTATTGTCCGGGTGCGCCTATCGTAGAACGACACCTGGACCCGACCCGTCTCTCGATGGGCAGGGACGCGAACGGGAAGATTGATAGGGCGCATATGAGTTTCTTGTTTATCGAAACTTGACCCCGTTGTTCCCGCGGGTCGAGGAAATCATCCCGCGCGCGTCATCCTATAGCACTACCGAGAGTGGTTTGCTAGACTCTAGGGGTATACTTCTAGCACACGGCGGGAGGGGTCTATGCCGCAACGGAGAGATTTCCTCAAAGGTCTAGGCGGAGCCACTCTCGCGCTAGCGGGGGATGCGCTCATGCCGAGCCTCGCACGCGCGTTCGGGGGCGAACATGATGCGCTCGCCGCGGCGCCTCTTGAGCTTCTTCCCGGCAAAAAGCCGCTCATCCGGCGCACCTACCGGCCGCCGAATTTCGAGACGCCGGTCCATTACTTCAATGAGATCTTCACGCCGAGCGACGCTTTTTTTGTCCGCTATCACCTCGCGAACATCCCGCGTGTCGACAGCAAGTCGTGGCGGTTGCGTGTCGAGGGCGCTGCCGTCAAGAACGTCTCGGAGTTTAGTTTAGAAACGCTGCTGCGGGACTTCGAGCACGTGGAGATCGCGGCCGTGAATCAGTGTGCGGGAAACCGCCGGGGCTTATTCGAGCCGCGCGCGCCGGGCGTCCAATGGGGCCACGGCGCGATGGGTAACGCGCGTTGGAGCGGTGTGCGCCTCGGTGAGGTGCTGCGCCGCGTCGGGTTCAAGAACGGCGCCCTGGAAGTCGTCTTCGATGGCGCGGATGCGCCGCTCGTCGCTAAAACACCGGACTTTATCAAGAGCCTGCCGCTGTGGAAGGCCTTGGACGAGGATACCATCATCGCCTTCGAGATGAATGGAGAACCGCTACCGCATTGGAACGGCTATCCGGCACGGCTAGTGGTTCCCGGTTGGACGGCCACTTATTGGGTCAAGCATCTGGTGTCGATCAGGGTCGCCTTAAAACCCGACGACGGCTTCTGGATGAGCACGGCCTACCGCGTTCCCAAAGGCGCATTCCTCGCGGCGCGCGAGTTTAGCTCCCAGACCGGCGAGGCCAACACGCCGGTCACCGAATTGGTCGTTAATTCGCTGCTTACGAACGTTAAAGACCACGATGAATTCCCGTTGCGCCGGCAGATCGAGGTGAAGGGAATCGCCTGGGACGGCGGCTACGGGATCCGGAAGGTCGAGGTATCGAAAGACGACGGCCGACGCTGGACGCCGGCGGAGCTGGGCGGCGATCACGGTCGCTATTCCTGGCGGCCTTGGACCTTCCGTTTTACGCCGCTAGAGAAAGGCAACCACGTGCTGCTAGCAAAGGCCACCAACCGTAACGGCGATACGCAAGGAAGCAAGCTGATTCTAAATCCAGCCGGCTATCATCATAACCTGGTGCAGCGCGTCAGTTTTAACGTGGTCTGAGAGTGAGTGAACTATGCCACTCCGGTTAATCTGCTTATTCGCGTTCTCGACGGTGGCACTCGCCGAGGAGAATACTATTAAGCTGCAAGACGCCCCGGGAAAGGATTTGATCGAGACGCATTGCCGGACCTGTCACAGCCTCGATTATATCGAGATGAACGCCGGCATCCTGGACGCCGCGGGCTGGGAAAAGAGCGTGCATAAAATGATCGATGTGATGGGAGCGCCCATCCCCCCGGGCGAGGTCCCGGGAATCGTCACCTACCTGCATCAATCCTACGGCAAGGCGCGAGAGTAAGGGAAGCTCTGCAAAAGTTACTGCGCTAGTCGCGCGTCACGCGAGCATCACGATCTCGTCGCGCTCATCCCGCGGTTTCTGGGATTGGCGAGTTCCGAAGCCGAGCGCCAGCAACCGGTCCCGCCGCGCTTGTCGTTTTAGGTCCCGCTCTCGCTCCTCGCCGTGCAAGCGCAGTTGAAAATAAGCGATGACCGCAAGGTGATAGAGAAACCAAAGAATAAGGATCCAGGGTTCCATGCCTCTATCGGCCGGCCGCAGCGGCCGTCCGCTCAGATCGTAAACGATCTAAGCATCTTACATCGCCTTTATCGGCGATACCAACGGCTTTCAGGATAACCCTTGACATTGCGATCCCCTCACGGATACTAGGCCCCTATGAACTCTTTCATTCTCACCAACCAACTTCTCATCGCCATGCTCGGTCTCGCGGACCCTAACTTCCACAAGACCGTGACCTACGTGTGCGCCCACAGCGATGAAGGCGCGATGGGCATCATTATTAATCGGCCAACTAACATTAATTTGGGCGACGTGCTCACACAAATGGAGCTTGTGCCCACGAACCCGAAGATCAGTGATCTTCCGGTGTTTCAA
>JBOIDW010000289.1:0-1967 GCA_050740655.1 Gammaproteobacteria bacterium
CCGATCCAATGACATCTTGAGCTTGCTCATGTTTCAGCCCGACTATCTCGCGCACCTCATCGAAATTGGATATAAGGATGCCGAGGCGCGGCGCGGCGAAATCGACGCCTTCCTGGAATCATAGCTGTTTTCCTGTCCGGGCATGCGCAAGCGCGGCCCGGTGCGCACGGGTTCAAGGGCCCGGGAGCGGCGCGGGCCTGGCGATCGCGTAGCCCTGGGCATAATCGACTCCGCATGCCACCAGCCGCTCCAGGATCGCCTCGGTCTCCACCGACTCGGCGATGGTCTTGATCGCCAGCACCCGACCGATCTGCTGCATGGCCTGCACGATGGCGCAATCGAAGGGGTCCTCGATGAGGTCCTTGACGAAGCGGCCATCGATCTTCAAGTTCGGTAGGATGGGCTAAGGCACGAAGCCCATCATTCGCGATTGATGGGCTGCACGTTGTTTAGCCCATCCTACGTGGCGCCAAAGCTTGCGGCGCGCCTTGAGGCGGGTATGAGGGGTGGCGTCGGCCTGACGATGGATTGGGTTATACTTGGAACTAGTGTTGTGACATTACCGGCTATCTATGAACATTGAAACCCGCGTCACCATCGACCCTGATATCTGCCACGGCAGACCCTGCATTCGGGGCTTGCGTTATCCCGTCGAGGTGCTCCTTGAACTCTTGAGTTCCGGGATGAGCATCGACGAGGTTCTGGAGGACTACAAAGATCTGGAACGCGAGGATATTCTCGCCGCCCTCGCCTTTGCGGCGCGGCTCGCGCAAGTGAAGCGCATTCAGCCCCACGCGGCGTGAAATTCATTGTCGATGCACAGCTCCCGCGACGGCTTGTGCTGCCTCTGCGGGAGGCGGGTTGCGACGCCGTTCACACCTTGGATATGGCACATGGAAACCGTACTACGGACACAGAGATCAACCGCCTCTCCGAACTGGAAAGCCGCGTGGTCGTCACCAAGGATACCGATTTCGTCAACTCGTTTATCGTCGCCCGCAGGCCGTACAAACTTCTCTTGGTATCCACTGGGAATATCACCAACGCCGAGTTGGAAGCCCTGTTCATAACCCACGCGCCCGGTATCGCCGCCGCGTTCATGACCCACTATTTTATCGAGTTGAATCGCAACTCGCTAGTTATTCATCAGTAAGGTAATGGACTGGGTACGCGGTGGGAATTGTGAGATAGGGACTTCAAGGCCCGCTGGAGGCCTCGATCTCGTCCAGATCGCGCTCAGCGCTGGGGGTCAGCCTGACGCGCACGTTTGTCTTCCCAGCGTTGACGCACCTGCTCGATGTCGATGAGCTGACCGGCGTCGGCTTCCTTGAGACCCAACTCGATCGCTTCGGTCTTCCAGTCCTGCAAGTCTCTCAAGGAGGTTTTGAGCAACTGCGCGGCCACTCCCCTTGGGGCCGGTGGGTGGCTTGGGCGAGCTCGGCCAGGCGGCGGGCAGTATCACGGTCAAGCTGTACGTTCATCGGCAGTCTCCTTTTAGCTGTTTAGGTTACCGGCCAACTGGCGGGTTTGCTGACCGCCTCAAACTGCAAACGCAAGTCCTCCGAGGGGTCGCGCTCATGCTCATCTTAACGCAATTTGGGAGGAGCCGGCGATGGTACGCATCCCCGAGGCAGAGATGGAGCGGCTAAAAATCCCGGCGCAACCCGCATCGCCGCGTTGCCCGGGCATGCGCAAGCGCGGCCTGGTGCGCACGGGTTCAAGCCGGGAGCGGCTCGGGCCTGGCGATCGCGTAGCCCTGGGCGTAATCGACGCCGATCGCCCGGAGCCGCTCCAGGATCGGCTCGGTCTCTGCCGCCTCCGCGATGGTCTTGATCGCCAGCACCCGCCCGATCTGCTGCACGGCCTGCACGATGGCGCAATCGAAGGGGTCCTCGATGAGGTCCTTGACGAAGCGGCCATCGATCTTCAAGTAGTCCACCGGCAGAGTCTTGAGATAACCGAAGGAG
>JBOIDW010000290.1:0-1798 GCA_050740655.1 Gammaproteobacteria bacterium
GCGCCGAGAATAATCTGCGCCCGCAGCGCCAGGCGCTGTTCCGTCCTTCCTGAACGGACAATCCGTTCAAGTTCCAGTCTGTTCTCGGGCGTTATCGCCAATGCTGCGCTGCTCGTCCACATGCCGCGCAACATAACACACGCAAATCGAATTGTAAAGCTTTGCGTGAGACACTACACTAGATCGTCCTCGGTGAACCCGTAGTGCCGCGCCAAGACGAGGAGAGTAATCCTACGCAAGCTAGAACACGTCCAGGGGGACGGTCCTGGCGGGGCGGCCCGCGCCATGGACCAGCAGGCGGATGCGCTCGGTAGTCTCCGGCGAGAATGCCGCCTCTCCGCAACGCGTGCAGACCTGCGCTGGAATATGCTCCACCAACACACTCCGGCGATCCACTTCGAGCACCTCGCTTACAAACTCGTCCCTGGCGGTTTCGCCGCCGCAGACGTGGCATTTGAACGTTGACATGGCTACCTCCGTTTTCGAAACTCGGCCCACTCGCTCGGGCCGACGGCGGGTGCGCAGGCTGCAACGTTCGCATCAACACAGCGAACGGCCCGATGAAGCGCGTCTGCGTCGATGGGCCGGTCTTCGACGCCGCCGTGGATTTCTGATGGACGCACCAAAACGCCGTAAGTCAGGCGTCCGTCAATTCTCCCTGCCATAGGACCGGTAGCCGCCATCCCTTGAGCATCCGCGCTAGACCTTCCGTCTGGCCACCGGGCGTGATGTGGGCGATGAATACTTTGTCGGCCAGGGCCGCGACGAGCTCGTTGCGGCGCAGCGCCGATTCCTTGGTGACGCGCTTGGGCTGCTCGGTGAACGGGGAGAGGAAGAGTAGCCGACCCGCCTCGAAGGCGGCGCGGCATTCGGGCGGGATGCGCATTCCCTCAATGGCGCGGGCAGGGCAGACGATGATCGGTTGCGCGCCACGCAGGAGGATGCGCAGGCAGTCCTTCTCAATCGGCGAGTGGAATCCGCTGATAACGGTAATGCCCTCGTCGCGTAATTGCCGGGCGGTATCGTGGGCGCGTAGGATGGCATCGCCGGGCGTTCGGGCAGAGCAGAAGAGCGCGGTCTTGCGGGCGGCGAGGACCGCCACCGGGCCGATGGCCTGGAGCGCCGACGGTGCGGACACCCCCAGCCTGTCGGTCAAGGACTTCGGCCAGTGCGCGTCTCCGGGGGTGAGCTTTCTGATGCCCACCAGTCATCCTGTTACTGCGTACTCCCCAGCTTTGGGATTCTCCACACGCTGGGAAGCGTTGAGCACTTCCAGCCCTACGATATTGCCCTCCTTGTCGTAGTCGAGGATCACGCCGGGCTTGTCCTCATCGCTCTCTTCGATAGCCACGTCGCGGAAAAGAATCCGGAGCACGTCCACTTCGGAATCGTAGGTCACTTTCATGTTCTCCTCCAGTACTTCTCAATCTTGCTGGTCCGGTAGACCGTCACCACCGTGGGCGGCGCGGTCGTCTCGTTCACCATGATGCGCACCAGGTAAGGTTTCCGGTCGATCTCTGCGACACTTTGATAACAGACAATAGCGCCGTGTTCGGGCGCTTTCTGCGCCGGCGCTGCCAGCACACCTTCCACGATATCACGCGAAATGCTCCGACGCGCCATTTCCCGCTCGGCGTGTTTCGAGAACCGAACCTTCACTCAGCCTCGCCGCTTCGCTGGCGCCTATGCTTGCGCGCCAGGAACGAGGTGATGCCTTGATCCATCTCCTCGATGGAAACCGACCGCTGCCCCGGTCGTTTCATCATCCCCATGATCGAGAGCGCGGTCAGGTTGGCAG
>JBOIDW010000291.1:0-1755 GCA_050740655.1 Gammaproteobacteria bacterium
ATTGGCCCGTTCCGCTTCAAACTGGTCGGCGTCGAGCTTGGGGATCAGGCCCTGCCGCAACCGAGCGCGGGCGATCCTCACGGATTCTTCCCACGATTGCAGGGTGTGCCGAACGATGTCCAATTGCATATCGAGCTGGCGGAGATCGAAATAGGCCTGGGCCACACCGCTCACGAGCGACAGAACCACCGCCTGCCGGTTCTCCTCCCGCGCGAGCAGGTCCGCACGCGCCGCCTCGTTCGCCCGGCGCACCCGCCCCCAGATATCGATCTCCCAGGACAGATTCCCCTGGAGGTAATAGCTCGATGGCGTGGGAGAACCCGGGATGCCGGTTGCGTTCATCCGGCCGAGGGCAGGGGCGTTGGCCGTTCCACTTACTTGGGGGGCGAAATCCATCCGGGCGATAGCAAGCCGCGCTTCGAATTCGTCGATGCTCGCCAGTGCTTGGTGCAGGTCCTTGTTTTCCTGGAGTGAGATGCGAACGAGCTCTTGCAGTTCGTCGTCGCGCAGGAGCTGCCACCAGGGCAGATTGGCGATGGACTCCCCCTCGGCCCGCGCCATACGGTAGGTGCCGGGTGTGGTGATGTCCGGGCGGACGTAGTCGGGACCGAGCGCACAGGCGTCCAGCATGAGAGCGACGCTCGCCACCGTGAGCCCGCGCATCTCAAGGTCCTCCGTCGGCGGAAGGCTGGGCCGGCACGGGGCCCTTCCCCTCGGTGCGCCGCCGGGAAAAGCGATCGGCGAGCTTTCGGTTTAGCACGAAAAAGACCGGGGTGAAAAAGATGGCCAGGAAGGTCTCTGCGAGCATGCCGCCGAATACGCCGGTGCCGATGGAATGGCGACCGGCCGCCCCGGCGCCCGTAGCCAAGACCAACGGTGTGACGCCCATGATGAAGGCCATGGAGGTCATGATGATCGGGCGAAAGCGCAGCGTGGCGCCCTCGAGGGCGGCGTCCACGACCGGAAGTCCGGCTTGATAGCGCTTGTTCACGAACTCCACGATCAGGATGGCGTTCTTAGCCGAGAGACCAATCAAGGTTACCAAGCCGATTTGGAAAAAAATGTCGTTGGTAATGCCGCGGATCCATACCGCCGCCAAGGCCCCGAAGATGCCGAAGGGAACCGCCAGATTCACGACCAGGGGAATTGACCAGCTCTCGTACTGAGCGGCCAGCACGAGGAACACCATGAGCAGGCCGAAGGCGAACGCCTGAACGGATTGTGTTCCCACCTTGCGCTCCTGGTAGGAGATCCCGCTCCAGTCGAGCGCATAGCCCTTGGGAACGAGCACCTCCTCGGCCGCCCGCTCCAAGGCATCGAGCGCCTGACCAGAGCTGTAGCCGGGCGCCGCCCCGCCCAACACCAAGGCCGCGTTGTCGCCGTTGAAGTGGGTCACCGGATCGGGCCCGCTGGTGAATTCGGCCGTGACCACCGTATCGAGCGGGATCATGGACGTGCCCTGTTCGTTCTGGGCGCGGACGTAAATCTTGGCGATGTCCTCGGGGCGCGAGCGGTACTGGGCCTCCGCCTCCGTCTGCACGCGATAGACCCGGCCGAATTTCACGAAGTCGTTGATGTAGAGGTTGCCGAAATAGGCCTGCAGGGTGTCGAAGACTTCGGAGATAGGCACCCCGAGCGCCTTGGCCCGTTCCCGGTTCACGTGCACAGAGAGGCGCGGGGATCTCACGCGAAAGCTGGTCCCGATGGCCCCAATCGCCGGATCCAGTTTGGCCTTCGCGACGAACTCCTGGGCGA
>JBOIDW010000292.1:0-14416 GCA_050740655.1 Gammaproteobacteria bacterium
CCCGCGGGTAGCGCGACGCATGCCGAAACCCGACGCGGCACGATACGCAGCCGACCTGCTGCCAGTTCTGGTGCTGGAGTACCGGGGGCGGTAGGCCCGCCCCAGGAACGTTACTGGATACCGAGCTAGACCTCAGAATATGACCAACACGAAGGGCCGGTCCGCGTCAATGCCCGACGAATTCGCCGTCTGGACGAAGACCTCGTCCGCCTGCCCCACACGGTCCGCCAGGCTGATCTCCCCGACCAACGAAATACCTCCGAAGGTATCGATGGTGGCCAAGCGCGGACGCCCGCGGATGTCGGTCGCCAACGGCCTGAAGCTGACCTCGTAGTCGCCTTCATTGAGGCGTTGGGTATCGAAAGGGTCACAGCGATAACAACTTTCGACGGTGCCGTTGGCGTTGATCCGAGCCCAGGCCTTGACGATGCCGTTACCGGAAAGCGGGTTGGTGGTATCACCGCGCAGTCTCAGATTCGGTCTCAGCTTGCTACTCGATACCTCATTGGCGGCGATATCGCTCGCCGCAACACACCGATCGCAGACGACATCGTCCGCAGTGACGGCGAAGGCGCTTACCGAGACGAGGGCCAACAACGGACCCAGCGATCGCAGCTTTGTAACGAGGCGTTTCCTGTTCATCAAATCCTCCTGACTTATCTTGATAGTGACGGTTCCCCCTTTTCCAATCCCTGCCCGCAGGCCGGGTCCGCTGTCCCAGAAGACTATCACAACTACATTCTAATTACATGATCCTTCGCGGGTTGAAGGCTCAATCGATCTGCGGATCGCCGGCAGCGGCCTCGGCCTGTTCCATTTCAATGCGATTCCATTCGCGCACGGCGATGTCGCGCATGGGACCTTCCTTCCGTGCTAGCGTTTGTACGAGAGACAGCACGTCATCCGGGTCGCCGTAGCGGACGTATACCTCCAGTGCCTCGCGCTGTACCCCGGGATCGGGTTCGCCGATCAGCATTTCCCGCACCCGGCTCAAGACCGCCGGGTCATGCACGGTGCCGTCGCGCAGCGCCCGCAAGGCGGCCATGCGGACGCCCGTATCGTCATACTCCAGGGCCGGGGAGAGCACCTCCAGACGCTTCGCATCCTGAAACGCACCGAGCCCCGCCAGGGCCTGTGCGTAGCGTGCCGCATATTGTCGGTCCGGTCCGAGCGCGCCGATCTGCGACGGGTCTTCACCCGTGGCGAGGCGCCGGGTACGTTCCTCCTCCACACGCCGGCGCGCGGCTTCGTTTTCGGCCAGCGCCTCTTGCGCCTCGCGCAACGCGGAGGTCAGGGGGTCTTCTTGCTCCTGCGCCAGCTCCCGAGCGAGGCGCAAAGCCTCTTCCCGGCTCGATTCACCGGCCGTAGGACTCGCTTGCACGGCGGCCGGGGGTGGTTCCGGGACCGCCTCTACCGCAACCGGCCGCGGTTCCTGCTCGGCCGGGGAATCAGTCACACGGACCGGAGCCGCACGCGCATCCGCCGCGATACTCGATCGGCCCCGATCGCCGGCAGCCCTATCGCCGCCTCCGTCGACGGGACATCCCGAGGACAGCACGGCTATCAGGATCAGTGGTATCGAACGCAACTTCAGCACCTTCGTCATGGCGGGTTCCTCCGCAAGGGATTGGCATACGACGCTACTGTGCCACACGGTCCCCGGCTCGCAAAGACGGGTGCAATGAGTCGGGGATACACGCCGTAGCGCTGCAAATTATAGTGCGAGTCCGTCCTTGCGCAGCCGCGCCAGCACGGCCTCTACCGGCAGGTCTCTAAGACAGGCATGGCCGCGCTGGGGCGGGCACTGGGGTAAATGACAGGGACTGCACACCACCGCGTGGGCGAGCACCCGCTGGGCCTGCCCCAGGGCGTGGCTGCGCACCGGATCGGTCGGCCCGAAAAAGGCGTAGACCGGGATCCCCGAGGCGCTCAGGATGTGCATCGGACCCGAGTCACTAGTGATGGCAAGCCGCGCACGCCGGCCCAGCTCGGCGAGCTCGCAGACCGAGAACAGACCGGTGGCATCGATGCCGATCCGGGCCGCAAGCGCGCGGTTCAGTGTGGCGTCGGGCTCGGCGCCGATCCAGATAATCGCATAACCCCAATCGTGCAAGCGCGCGGCCAGCGCCGGATAATACGGCCAGCGCTTGCTATCCCAGCGCGGGCTGGCACCGGCATGCAATAACGCAATAGGCCTGGCGCCTAGCGCCTGTGCTTCAAGCCAGGCATCGACCTTGGCCGTCTGTTCGCGCGTTGCGGGCAACCAGGGACGAGGCTCGGCCGGCGGCACACCGGCCGCGGCCAGCATTGCGTTCAAGCGCTCAAAGGGATGATGCCGCTCGGCCGGCGGAGGATAACCGGTGTAAGGGAATATGGGCGCATTGCCGATGCGTTCTGTGATCCCCGACGCAGCACAGAGCAAGCGCGAGCGGTCATTGCATTGCAGGTCGTAGACACGGGCGAATCGAGCGCCCCGCATCCAGCGCAGCAGGTGCCAGACGCCGCGGATACCGCCCGGACCTGCGGTTTGCGCCGTGAGCCCCGGCCAGCGACCGAAGATCGGTGCGTAGCGATCGCCGGTGAGGATGGTGATGGCGGCCGCGTCCTCGGCCTGCTGAATGCGGCGGATCACCGGGGTCGCAATCATGATATCTCCCAGGGCGCCCAGCTTGATGATGAGCACCCGGCGCCGGGGACCGCTCATGCGCGTTGCATTGCCGGCGGCTTGCTCAGATAGACCAGCACCGCGAGGAACAGGAATAAATAAATCGCGAAGGGCTTGGAGCGATAGGAGAAACTGAGAAAGGCGCTGACCAGGATGGCTGCCGAGGCCGCGAGATAAAGCCCGGATAGCTGTCGCTCCGCCATGCGGGTGCGCCATGCGCGCGCGCCGCGCCAGAGCACGTAGATAAGCCAGGCACAGAGCGCCGTCAGGCCGATGGCGCCGGTCTCGAACCAGGCATCGAGCAGGAAGTTATGCAGATGCTTGACGGTGATAATGCCCTTTTCCCCGAGGTCCACGGAAAACACCGCCGCATAGCCGTCCTTGTCACCCATCCCGGCGCCCAGCCAGGGGCCCTCGGATGGGTGGGCGTAGAGCTGCCGCCACAAAACGGACCGTTTGCTCGTAAATCGATCCAGGACCTCCATCCAGGACCTCCCCTTCCAGGCCTTGTGCAGCATCGTGGGCGCGCAGAACGTTATTGCGACGCCCAGAAAGACCATCATACCTAGGACGGCGATACGCACGCGGTAACCGGCCACCAAGACCGCGTACAGGCCTAGCCCGGCGATCAGCCCGAGGAGGGCGGCGCGGCCACGCGACGCACCGACATAGGCAATGGTAGCGCCTAACAGCAGGCCGATGGCGAACCGGCGGATGCGCTCCGACGCTCGGTTAACGGTAAGAAACAACGTAAAAGGGGTAAGAAAAGCGAGGTTGTCTTCGCTCATGTGCAGTTGTGGCGTGAAGCCCGGATCCCAGACCTGGAAGGCCAGCTTGACGTAGAGCGCCAGGAGCAACAGCAGGCCGCCGAAGCCCAGTCCGACCGCAAGCCTGCGCGGACCATCCGCGGCCTGCTCCAGTGCCAGCACGGTCCAAAAGAAGATAGAAGTCTGAGCCAGGAGCTTGGCCCATTCGTCCAATCCACCGGCCGGGTCATCGCCGGCCAGCACACTGGCGAGAAAGCTCCCCAGCAAGGCGGTGTAAAAAGCCACGACCAGGCGTTCCAAACCGGCGCGCACGCCGAGCATGGCCAGCGCCGCCCAGGCGAGATAGATCACCTCGAAGACCGTGAATACGCTACGCCCCACGACCTGGGCGACGGGAAACAGGCAGGGGAGTAACCAGCCCCAGCCCAGAAATCCGTTTCTCAGTGACCGCTGCAAGCGCCGCCCAGGCCTTCGATCCGGCGCAATACAGCCTCCACCGGGATCTCGGTGATGCCCTGCTGCGGCTGCGCCGGCGTGACGGGAATGATGGCCGGCGAATAGGACAGTGCCACATCGTGACCGGCAAACAGGCCGATGCTGGGA
This sequence comes from Gammaproteobacteria bacterium, assembly GCA_050740655.1. Taxonomy (GTDB): domain Bacteria; phylum Pseudomonadota; class Gammaproteobacteria; order JACCXJ01; family JACCXJ01; genus JBOIDW01. The sequence continues at coordinate 4,036 of JBOIDW010000292.1, forward strand.
ACGCCCAGGGCCGCGGCGATATTGAACACCCCAGTGTCGTTCCCGACCAGGAACCGGCATTCCTGCACCAGTGCCACCACCCGATCGAGGGGCTCGTCCGTGATCGGCACGCACCGGCCGGCGCTGCCCAGTAACTGATTTGATATCCAGCCTGCGGCCTCGGCCTCGGCGCGGCCGCCGATGACCAACAGGGTCGCGGCGTCACCCCGCAGCAGGGCGGCGCCCAATGCCGCAAAACGCTCGCGGCCCCACTGTCTATTCGGTTCGCTGGTACCGATGGCGAATGCCGCCCAGGGTCGCGGGCAGGCGCCATAGCGCTGCAGGGCGGCCGCCCGCGCCTTGCCGCACACGGCCAACGGCAAGGCCTCAGCCGGCGGCAGGCCCGCCAAGTCCAAGAATCGTTCTGCCATCGCGATAGGATGACGGTGTTGCTCGCCCTTGGGAAGCCTAACCGGATCGCTCAGGAAAAAACGCTGCCACCCGCGGCCGTAACCGATGCGGCGCGGGACCCCGGCCCACCGGCAGGCGAGCGCATAGCGAGTGCTGCCGTGAAGGACCCAGGCGGTGTGAAACCGGCCAGCCTCGATCTGCCGCGCCAAGCGCCAGAGGCCGACCAACCCGTCATGCCGGCCGGGGTTGCGCTCCAGCCACAGGAAGTCCCGGACCGCCGGTTCTGCGGCCAGTAATCGATCGGCCTGCGAGCGGCGCTTGGTCAGGACCGTCACCTGTCCCCCGCAGGCGGTGCGCGCGATGCGGCGTAGATGCGGCACATGCCAGACCATGTCGCCGATGCCGGGCAAGGGCTGGATCACCAGGGTCTTACCATTCTCCTGCTCGCCTCCGCTCATGAGATTCTCGCTGGTAACTTCTTGCACAAAACCACTTCAAAAACGCCATTCACATCGGAATCGACTCCGTCATGCCGGCAGGGATTGCCGGCATCCAGGACGCAGGACGCCTTAATACGTCCCTGTACCCTGGATTCCGGCAATCCCTGCCGGAACGACGTGTAGACGGAGATATGGCAACATGAATTTCAAACGCGTTTGGCTAGAGGTTCTTTCGATACAGATCGAACAATCCCGCAGCGACCAGCAGGGTGAGATACACCGCGGTTTGCCCGGCGATGGGCAGCAGGTCCGGCCATGCGGCGGTGTGATACATCAACCACTGGCTGCGCGTGTAGCGGTACAGATCGGGTAATAGATAGGCGAGCAGGTCCACCACTATCGCCAGCACGCGCTGTCCCAGCGCGCCGGTAGCGGCCACGGGATGCGCACCCATCAACTGCACGGCATCGATAACCCTGGCCAGAAAGTAAAACGCCAGCACGCTGCTCAAGGCGCTCGTCACCTGGCTCAAGGTAAAGAGACACAGGAGACTCGCCGCGGCCACGATGAGGAGCTCACAGGCCAGCGAGCCGCCCCAAATCGCCACCTGCACCGGCGGGGCATAAAGCACCAAACAACCGGCGACGATCATGGCCAGCGTCACCGCGACCAGGGAATAACCCAGCCATTTTCCGAAGTAATACACCGAGCGCGAAATGGCCAAGGCCAGCAGCAGCTCGAAGCCCTTATCGTTCAGCTCGCGCAGCATGCTGGTCGAGACGAAGAGGGCCACGAACACGACCGCAAACACGCGCATGGACGCACCGAATAGCGCCGCCTTGGTCTCCGTGCTCTCGGTAATGGCGGTCTCGCCGACAAACTCCGTCAGCGCGAACAAGGCCGTCAGCACGGCCAACACCGGCCATAACAAGCGGGCGGAGATCGCCTCACGGGCGGTCGCCTGGGCGACGGTAAGAAGGACGCGGGCGGACTGCGTGGACATGAGCAGGCCGCATTATAGGCGAGTTGGGTAACGAGTGGATGCGGCGTGCCGGTAGCCGAGCGGGTCGGCCCGCACGCCTGGGCGACGCTCTGCGGCTAGGTGCCGCCTTAGTGGACCGTGGCGCTCAGCAGGCGGCGGGCGGGCGGGGGGCGTGTCGCCCTGCGCCACTCACTGAGCTTACGCAGGATGGCGGGGCGATAGGCGATCTGCGGCTCGGAAGGCGTGTAATCCTGCTCTGACTCCATCGCCCGGACCCGGCGCGCGGCACGGGCGAAGGCCGCTTGGAATGACGACGTCGCCGCTAGCGATTCCTGCAAAAACGCCTTCCCGAAATAGGTCAGCTCGGCCTCGTCGCTACATCCGAACGAGGTCCTATCGGCGCGCGCCGCGGTGATCACCATGCTGTTCTCGTCCCGGAGGGGCGCAATGAAACCCCCGGAGTAACAGGCCGAGACCACGATTACCTTCCACTTGATACGCGCCTCCGCCAGCATCTCGGCCAGTTCCGCGGCCGGCAGGTCCTGCAGCGGCAACTCACCCAACTGCACCGAGATCCGGTGGTCCTTGGAACCATGGCTGGTCACGAACAGGAACAGGATGTCTTCATCGCGGTCCATGCGCGCGGCCATGCCCTTCAAGGCCTCTCTCAGATTGGTCACGGTCGCCAGCGGGTAGCGATTGAGACCTTGCCGATCGCTGAACAAGACCAGGGTCCGACCACGCGCCCCGAACTGGCGCGCCAGGATCCGTTCCGCGAGCAAGACCTCGTTCTTGAATACCCGCTGCTCACCGTCGCCGGCAAAGCCGAGATAATAGAGATCGACCACACCGCGCTGCCCCTTGCGCACGCCGCTCAAGGCGCGCGCGACCAGACCCGGCTGTCGGTACAGCACCGCCTCCGCATTGAGCGACGCTTGCTTGCCGACTCCGCCCGCCGGCACGGGCGGCCGCCCGTTCTCCCAGAGCCCCCGCAAGGTCTTGGTCTTGCCATCGCGGTCTACGTAACTCAGGGTACCTTGGCCGTGATATACGCCGTTCCGGAACCCACCCTCGTAGCGCGTGCCATCGGGGTAGACGTAACGGCCCTTACCATCGAATTTCCAATGCTTGAAACCGCCCTCGTATTTGGCCTTGTCGGGGGACGTGTAACGGCCGCGCCCGATAAGGGTATCGTTCTTGAAGGTACCGGAATAGATCCCGCCCCGCTTATCGAAGAACTCACCCTCACCGTGCAACTGTCCACCTTGGAACCGGCCGGAGTAGCGCGGCGATCCGTTTGCGTAGCGCAGCACACCACGGCCGTCCATAACTCCATCCTTGAATTCGCCTTGGTACTCGCGGCCATCCGGCATCTTGTATGACCCGATGCCGTGAAAGCGATCGGCCTTGAATTCACCGGTATAGCGCTCGCCCTTGCGCCCGTAATAGGTGCCCTGCCCTTCCATGCGGCCCTCACGATACTCGCCCCGGTAGTCCTCGCCGTCCACGGCTTTAAACGACCCCCGGCCGTGCATCATGCCGTTCTTGAACTCACCGGCGTAATAATCCCCGTTACGCCACACCAGCCGTCCCTGCCCCTCAAGGCGTCCGCCATGAAAGCCGCCGGAGTAATGCGCGCCGTCCGGGAGATCGGCCTCGCCAATCCCTGCACTCGGACCGGGAACACCGGCACAGCCCAGCATCGAGGAACCACTGACGATAAGGAATACGAGCGAACGGAATAATTGCATGGGGCGGTTCTTTAGCGTCTTCAAGGGCCAACAATCAACCGCATTGGGATCGGCCCCGGCCATCCGCGCTTTAGCGGCAGAGCCGAGGGCCCGTCTCACTGCGTCTTCCCGCTGCCTCGCGATCCTGCGTCGTCCGCGAGTCGCGCAAATCGACCGTTTCGTAAGAAACACACGGTTTGATGAGCGACCTCCGACGAAAACAGCATCTCGATATGTGCGACGTGGAGGACGATCCTATCCGCCGCACCGCTCACCTCGGTTTCGCTCACGGCAACGGTGCCGTCGTTCGGTGTCTCCAGCGGTCCGAGAAATTTCCCAAGCCCGAGGCTCCGGCTGCCCGCAATTACGCCGAGCTCACGGACCGCGGGCCACGGCGGCAAGTCGCCGAGCAGACCCTGGTCCGCACTATGACCCAATAGCTTCGTGGCCCACCGGCTGTCCGCGATATGCATCGCGGCATGGCTGCCGCAATGCGGTGCGCCCAAGGTGACGGCACGGCCCGGCCGCTCATCGGGAGCCTGCCGAAACAGGTGATGCAATACGAGCCCGCCCAGGCTATGGGCAATGAAGTGCACCACGCCGGCATCGATCCCCGCGACGAACGCGGCCAGCGCCCGGGCGTTCTCGACCGGGCTCGCGTGCAAGGAGGGATACGAGAATTGCCAGGTGGCAAAGCCGGCGTGCTTTAAGCGCGCGCGCAACAGCGCCATGTCCCAGCCGTTCATATACAGGCCGTGCACCAGCACGACCGTATCACTGCTCTCGCTCGTGCCTGGCCCCAATTCACCGACCCCGCTCGCGCTCGTCCCCCGGCCGGGGGCCTAGACGTGGTTCAGCGGCCGGCTGACCCGCCGTTTGGAACCGCGGCACCCGGCGCCTGCCTCAATCCTTGATCCACTCATCCATGCGGGCACGCAGGCGAACCAGGGCCTGGGCGTGGATCTGGCAGATGCGCGACTCGCTCACCCCCAGCACCTCGCCAATCTCGCGCAGGTTCAGTTCGTCGTCGTAGTACAAGGACATGATGATGCGCTCGCGTTCGGGCAATCCCGCGATGGCCTCGACGAGGTGCTCTTGGAAGCGCAGCTTTTCAATGTCCTCATGGGGAACGGAAAGCCGCTGCGTCAGGCCCTCGCTGGTCCCGTCGATCATGCTCGGGACGTCGTCGAAGCTGAACATCTTGTGCGCGGAGGCATCGTTCAGGACCTGGTAATATACATTCAGCGACAAACCCAAGCGCTCGGCCACCTCGGAGTCACGCGCGTCCCGGCCCTGCTCGGCCTCGATCTCCCGTACGGCCTTGGCGAGCTCGCGTGTCTTCCGATGCAGGGAACGTGGCGCCCAATCCCCCTTGCGGATCTCGTCCAGCATGGAGCCCCGGATACGGATCCCGGAATACGTCTCGAAGCTCGCCCCTTGCGCCGGATCGTAGTTCCGCGCCGCCTCGAGCAGACCGATCATCCCGGCCTGCACCAGATCGTCCAACTGCACGCTGCGCGGCAGGCGACTGATCAGATGATGGGCGATGCGCTTGACCAACGCGGTATAGCGCACGACCAGATTGGCGGCGTAATCACCGTCTTCCCAGACCGACGCCGGGTCGCGTTGGGCTGCCAGCTCGTTCATAGGCCGATCGGCGGCGTGGGCCGCTTAAAACCGACCAGACTTTCGCTGAAGAATTCCAGCATACCCCGTCCTCCTGATGGTATCGGCCAGCGATCGGCTCGCCGTGCAAGATTCCGAAACGCCTGCCCGGCCATGCTCTCCGGATAGCAGGAATACAACGCACGCTGCTGCTGCAATAGCGTAACCAGACGCGGCTCCTGCGGTATCGCTCCAATCAGGTCCAGCACCACGTCGAGATACGGCTCGGCGAGGCGCCGCAGCTTGTCCACCGCCGCGCTACCCGCCACGCTATCCTCGGCATGGTTGGCGAGCACGCGGAAACGGCATACGCCGTACTCGCAATTCAATATCCTGACGATCGCGAAGGCACCCGCAATGGAGGCCGGATCGTTACGCACGACAATAAGCACCTCCTGCGCCGCGCTACAGATGCGCAAGACGTTGTCGGAGACTCCGCTCGCGGTATCGATAATGAGCACGTCGGTAAGCTCGGCCAGCGCCTCGCAGGCGTGTATCAGCCCGGCATGCTGGGCCGATCCGAGCGAGGCGGCCCGGGTGCACCCCGACGCGGCCGGTATCACGCGGATGCCGTTGGGGCCCCGCAATATGATGTCTTGGACACTGCATTCCTCGTCCAGCACATGGGACAGATTCCGGCCCGAGTGAAGCCCGAGCATGACGGCGACGTTACCGAGGCCGAGATCGGCATCCAGCAACGTTACCGAGCGACCCAGCGAGGCCCAAGCTGCGGCAAGATTGATCGCCACAGTGGTCTTACCCACGCCGCCCTTACCGCTGGTCACGGCGATGACCCGGGCAATCCCCGACGAGCAGGCCCTGATCGGAGTGCCGGGGGAGCAATTCCCGGTTGACACTTCAATCCCCTTCACTCCCCGTGTCCTCGTCGCATACCGGCTCCAGCTACAGTTACGTGCGGCACGGGCGTGCGCCTGGTATTGGCATTCAGCATGGCGTTTTTCCGATACGATTCGATTGCGGTTTGGCGACGCTGTGCCCATCCCGGCCTGCGGACCTCTCCGGCACGGGGACACAGCGATAGCCGTCACCGCCCGTGGTACCCACACTCGTTATATCCTCGCTCTCCGGTATCTCGTTATTGAACGGCACCTGCCCGTCGCGCAGCGGGTCCGTCACCGATAGCACGGCCTCCATATCCCGGGCCTCGCCTTCCGACGCCAGGGTCTATACACGACCCGGCAGCGGCGGACCCAACAGCGTTCCGGCACCAGGCCATGGCCTAAGCTGGTTTTCAGCGACCATGTAGCAACCCGTGTTCCAGCGCACCAAGGCGCGCGATGAAAGGATTTTCAACTTTACAAACCAACAGCTTGCCGAATAATCCCGCGCATAATGGCGGCGGCCACGGACGACGTAAGTTTGACTTTACGGGGGTGTGCGCCTGGGTATCCGCCAAAGCCGCAAGGATGGTCAGCAGCTCGCACGACGGTACGGCTGGTACGCAATCGGCCCGTGCCCGAGCCTCTCCGGCAGTCCGGTTCAGGGCCGGCATAAGCGGAACGTTAAGCGCCCGCGGCAGGCATTACACCGCTATAGGGGCGGTTCGGGGCTCTGTTGCGACGATGCTAAAACCGATACGGGTCTCCAAGACCCGAAGCGTAAGGAGATCGACGCCGGCCGGGTCGTGCGTCAGGACGGGATAATGGCCCGCACCGATCTCCTGTAGGGTTTTCAGGGCCTTGTCCTCCGAGTCATACACGAAGGCCGCACGGTACTGGCGCGACCAGACCAGGTCGTTTTGATACGGATCGAGCGCGATGAACATCCGATCACTGTGGTCACGCGTGAGGACCGCGACGGTATAGGAGCGCATCAGGGGACTGTCGATCGCTTTCATGGTGGGACCTTGGGTCCAGGCGCGGGATTCTGGCTTAACGTTGGGGGTATGCCGATACCGATCGCGGCTCAGTATAACCCTAGCTACGCCAGATGAGCGTCGCCATGCGTCCCGTAGGCTGCTCGCGCCGATGCGAATAATAGCGCTGCGGATCGCTGAAGGTGCACTCCCCGCCGCCATAGACGGCGCCGACCCCGAGCCGCTGCAACAGGCCGCGCGCCGCTGCATAGAGATCGCAGTGCCAGTGCCCCGGCCGCGTGCGCTCGAACACCGCGTCCAGATCCACACCCAACGCTCCAAATGCGCGATAGACCTCCTCCCCCACCTCGTAGGCTCGCGGACCAATGGCCGGGCCCAGCCAGGCGAGCAACGCGCCGGGCGGCGACTGCATCACGGCCACGCCGCGGGCCAGGATCCCTGCGGCCAACCCGCGCCAGCCCCCATGCAGGGCGGCGACGCGCCGGCCCTCCCGTTCACAGAGGAGCACCGGCAGGCAATCCGCGGTCAAGACCACACAAGCCACGCCCGGCGCCGCCGTGCAGGCCCCGTCGGCCGATGGATCGGCATCACTTGCAGCCGGATCGATGACCCTGTCGCCGTGCTGTTGCCGCAGCCAGACCGGGGCGCGCGGCAAGGCCAGGGCGCGCGCCAGCAGGGCCCGGTTCTCCGCCACCCGCTCGGGGGCATCGCCGACGCGAGCACCCAGGTTGAGGCCGGTGTAAGGCCCGAGGCTGGCCCCCCCGAGGCGCGTCGTGCTCACCGCCCGGATGCCGGCCGGGGCCGGCCAATCCGGCCGAATGAGGACCGGCATCGACCCACGTTGCTCAGCCTCGGCGCGCATCTTCGCCCAGGACCTCTAGCAACTGCGCCATATCCTCGGATAGCGGCGCCTCGAAGCTCAAGGGCCGGCCGTCGAGCGGATGCCGGAAGCTCAAACGATACGCATGCAGGGCCTGGCGTTGGAAGTCGAGCAGGCAGCGGGCCGCGGCCTCGCTCATCCCGGCCGGCCGCTTGAGCCGGCCGCCGTACACCGGATCGCCCACGATGGGGTGGCCGATATGCGCCATGTGCACGCGGATCTGGTGGGTACGGCCGGTCTCCAAGGCCAGGTCGATCAAGGTATGGCCACGAAAGCGCCCGACCACGCGGTAATGCGTCACGGCGCTCTTGCCGCGCGCGTGCACCGCCATGCGCAAGCGCTCATGGGGGTGGCGGCCGAGCGGCGCATCCACCCGCCCGCCGGCGATCATCGCGCCCTGTACCACGGCACGATAACCGCGCTGCACCTCGTGCCGGCGCAGGGCCTCGATGAGCCGCAGTTGCGCCCGCGCCGAACGCGCCACCACCATGAGGCCGGAGGTATCCTTGTCCAGCCGATGCACGATCCCGGCGCGCGCCAGCCCGGCCAGGGCCGCATCGTGATGCAGCAGGGCATTGAGCAGCGTGCCTTGGCGGTTGCCGGCGCCGGGATGCACGACGAGCCCCGCCGGCTTGTCGATGACCAGGAGTTCCGGGTCCTCATACCGTACCGCGAGCGCGAGCGGCTGGGCAGCGTCCTCCACCACCGGCGTCGGGTCCGGCCACAGCTCGACCACCTCGCCGCCCGTAACCGTATCGCGCGGCCGCTTGGGCGCGTCATCGACCCGCAGCCGGCCGGCGACGATCCAGTCCTTGAGCATGGTGCGGGAATAATCGTGGAACATCCGCGCCAGGGCCTGGTCGAGGCGCAGGCCGGCGAGTGCCGGCGGGATCACCGCCCGCAGCGGCGCCTCACCGTGCCTTACCGCGTCCATCGTGCCGCTCGATTGCATGGTCTAGAATAGCCCCACGGACAGTTCCAACGGCAACCATGACACCGATTTTCAAACGTATCGCCGTGCTCACGATTCTGCTCGCCGGACTGACGGGGTGCTCAACCCTCGGCCTCGACGACTTCTTCAGCGGGGAGACGAAGGACGAGACCGAGGGCTGGTCCGCGGAGAAGCTGTACGGCGAGGCCAAGGACTCACTCGATTCCGAATACTATACCAGGGCCATCGAATATTATGAGAAGTTCCTGGCGCGCTTTCCCTTCGGGGTGAAGGCCCAGCAGGCGCAACTGGACCTCGCGTACGCCTATTACAAGAACGATGAGACGGAATCGGCGCTAGCCGCCTGCGATCGCTTCATCAAGCTCTATCCGGACCATAGCCACGTCGCCTACGCGTATTATCTGAAGGGCCGGGTGCACTTCAATCAGGGCAAGGGGCTGACCGAGAAATACCTCCCCATCGATGCCTCGCAGCGCGACCCGGAGAACGCGCGGCTGGCCTTCGAGGATTTTTCCGAGCTACTCAAGCGCTATCCGAAAAGCCGCTACGTGGCCGATGCCCAGCAGCACCTGGTCCATTTGCGCAATCGGCTCGCCCAGCACGAGGTCAATGTCGCGCACTACTACATGCGCCGCGGCGCCTACGTGGCGGCAGCCAATCGAGCGCGCTACGTCATCGAAAACTACCAGGGGGCCAAGGTCATGCCCGAGGCCTTGGTGCTGATGGCCAAGGCCTATCGCGTGCTGTCCCTCGATGAGCTGGCGAATGATGCAGTGCGCGTCTTGGAGCTGAATTATCCCAAGCACCCCGGTATCAAGGAGGTTCGTTCGGTCCGGCTACGCTAACCCGACTGAGCCTAAGGCTCCGTCAGGAACTTACTTTTGCAACTTTGTGCGCAACTTGCGAGGTTGCTTATTGATTCGACCGCCTGATTCCACGGGAGCAATCGTGTAGTTCCAATCGCCATGGAACTCATCCGGGATCAGATGCAGAGCAGTCATCGTGGCATCCTCGACCTTGACTCCGGTCGGGTACTCATCGGTGTCGAGCGCAGCGCGCACACGCAAGCCCTCCGAAAGCCGGGCGAGGTCAGTTCGGGGGAAGCGAATAAACGTACACCGCCCCGCAGTCTTGCCCGGCCGCGCAATCTTCCAGGCGTGCTGCAACGAGCATGACTGTTCCGTCACCCGAAAGGGCCACGGAATCGCCGAACGCTCCGCCTAGCCCAGAGCCGCCCGTTCCCGCAGTCGGGCTCGTGACCCGGCCCCTCTCTACCAAAACGCCGCCCTGATCATCGTAAACATAGGCTGCACCACAGTTGCCGGTCGGGCAATCCGCGCCGCTTGCACCGACGACCGCGCGCAACCCGTTTTTGGACAAGGCGACGGACTCGCCGAATCCGTAGCCTGAATCAACGTCGGAGGCCGTGATCGTGGATTGGAGCATCCAGATGCCACCCGGCCGGACGAAGCGATAGACGTTACCGCAACTACTAAGGCTGATAC
>JBOIDW010000293.1:0-5553 GCA_050740655.1 Gammaproteobacteria bacterium
GGGGAGCGGTGAGTCGTTTTGCAGCGGCGGCGATCTGGATTGGTTTACCGCCCTCGCCGGCCAGGAACCGGGATCTCATGATGATGAGATCAAGACGTTCGCCCCGCTGTTACAGACCCTCAGCGGACTGAGCAAACCGAGCATCGCGCGCATTCAAGGCCCGGCCTACGGCGGCGGCATGGGTCTCATCGCTTGCTGTGATCTCGCCATCGCCAGCGATAGCGCCCGCTTTGCTCTTCCCGAGCTCAGGCTGGGTCTGCTGCCGGCCATGATCGCGCCCTATATTCTTCAGGCCATCGGTGCGCGCGAGACCCTTCGGTTGGCGATCAGCGCCGAAGCCATCGACGCCGAGGAAGCCCTGCGGATCGGCTTGGTGCACCAGATCGTTAAACCCACCGCGTTGGATCAGGCAACGGAAACCCAAATCGAGAATGTACTCAAGTCAGCGCCGGCGGGGATCGCCGAGCTCAAGCGCTTGACGGCGAACTATTCGCCGCTACCGCACGCAGATTTCGACACGGTTGAGGCCTTCCTTGCGCGGCTGCGCGGCTCGCCGGAGGCGCGCGAAGGGATCGCGGCTTTTGTGGAGAAGCGCAAGCCATACTGGCAAGAGTAGTCCCATGACCATCCGCTATCCTAAACGGATCAAGCTGGTGGAAGTCGGCCCCCGCGACGGCTTGCAGAATGAGCCCACGACGCTCGCCACCGAAACCAAAGTAGAGCTCATCGATCGGCTGTCGGCGACCGGGCTCCCGGTCATCGAGGCGGCGAGTTTTGTCAATCCCAAGGCGGTGCCGCAACTCGCCGACGCCGAGGAGGTGTTTGTCCGCATCGAGCGCACGCATTCCGTACAGTACCCTGTGCTCTTGGCCAACCACCAAGGACTGGAACGGGCGCTCTGCGTGAACGCGCGCGAGATTGCTGTCTTCACCGCCGCCACGGAAACCTTTAGCCAAAAGAACAGCCGCTGTAGCATCGCGGGATCCAGGGAACGCCTGGCCCCGGTCATCGCCGAGGCTCGCCAGCGGGGGCTTGGCGTTCGTGCGTATGTCTCCTGCGCGTTTGGCTGTCCCTACGAGGGTGCCGTTGCCGCGGAGACCGTGGCGAAGCTCGCCGGCGATTTTTATCGGCTCGGCTGTGCGGAGATCGCCCTCGGTGACACCGTTGGCCTGGCGACGCCCTTGCAAGCGCGGGACGTGTTCGCCGCCTGCGCCGGGCAAGTGCCTGCGGCGCAGCTCGCGCTACATTTCCACGACACCCGTGGCCAAGCGCTCGCCAACATCCTGGCTTGTCTCGAGCTCGGCGCCGAAGTGGTCGATGCCTCGGTAGCCGGGCTCGGCGGCTGTCCCTACGCGCCGGGCGCGAGCGGTAATGTCGCTACCGAAGATGTGATCTACATGCTCCACGGCATGGGGATCGAGACCGGGATCGATCTCGACAAGTTGATTGAGGCAGGCCGTTATATCTGCGCACAGCTTGGGCGTGAAAACCAAAGCCGCGTCAGCCGGGCAACCGGGCAGCGAGGATAGACAATCGCGCCGACGCGGGCATTATACATTTGTGGATCCATAAACCAGACGCGGATGGTGCATCAGGTCGCGCGGCAGTTGCCGCAATTCGAGGCCCACTTCACGCCCTACTACTGTGATGGTTTCATAAGGCGGGTTTGGCGTGCCGGGCTGCTCGACTTCACGGTCATGGGCGGTCAGTTCCTGCAGCAAACGCTAAAATATCGACGCATCGGCTCGCCCTGGATCTCGAAGGCCGGAACGGTCCCTACGATCTGGTCGTCACCTGTAGCCAGTCACCCCGCAGCCTTGCAGTGTTCGGCGGCCCGTCGCAATGTCTCGGCCGTGGATGCCGACCACGGGTAGCGGGCGCCGAAGCCTGCCGCGGGGTTCGGCAAGCGTTTCAGATGTACGCGGCTCTGCTCCGCGTAGCCACAGGCTTGCCGTCGATGCTTCGTCTGAACCTCGGGCGTCGCGTTGGTACTCGCCATCGCCAGATGCACGCTGGCGAGCTCGGCATAGATCCCGGCCAGCGCCTGGGGCGGCGCGACATCGTTGCGGTCCGCCTGCGTACGGGCCTGCCATATACGCAGCGCTTGCTGATAGGCCTCCAGCGCTTCCTTCGTCTTGCCGGCAGCGGTCAATCGGGCGGCCAAGCCGTGGTACGCGTCTGCGAGCCGCCGGGATCCCAGCCCGTCACCCTCCTCGGCAACCGCGAGGGCAAGACGCTTCCGCTCGTATCGCAACGCACCGGCAGCGTCCCCGCTCCCGGCCAGCGCCGCGGCCATCTCTTCATAGATCCGGCGTAGCCGCCGAGACGGGGGCGCCGCACCTCGCGCCGTATAGAGCGCGAGCGCTCGATGCAGGCGCCGGCGAGCATTCTCGTGAGCGCCGCGGGCGTTGTCCCAATGCGCGGCCAAAGGGGAGCAGTCGAAAAATTGGTCGAGAACGATGCCTTGCCCCTGCGGAAACCGAGTTTCCATCAGGTCGATGCAACGCTCGGCGAAATCCGCCGCCCGATCCAACTCGCCGGCAAAGCCGTGGACGGTGCTCAGAAATTTGTAGGTCTCGCCGACTTCAACGGCGATCTGCCCGTCGGTCGGCAAGCGCGCCAGCAACGCTTCACGTATCGCCAGAGACTTATGGTAGCTCGCGAGTGCGCCGGCGCTGTCTCCCACATTCGGCTTCATCGGGTTACCCTGCACCGTCGCCAGCTTGTAGTAGGCATTGCCCAATTCGCGCAGCAGCTTTTCATCGTGGCGGTGTTCCTTGGCCAGGCTGTCCAGGTAAGCCACACCGCGGTCCAAGAGACGTTTGCGCACCGCGGTCGAACCCGGGAGCTTCTGGATCACTTCCGGTAGCTCGAATGCGATGGTGTTGGCCAGGGCCCGCACCTCCGCAAAGCGGCGTTCGGCCCGCGCGCGTTCCTATTGGGCGGTGCGCCACTGCCAGGTGGTCGTGACCGCACCGCCCAATAACGCCACCACCGCCAGACAGGACAACCCCACTCCGAGCCTGTTGCGTTTGATTGACTTGGCGCATCGATAGCGCCATGTGGGCTTGGTGGCACTCACGGGCTGGCCCGTCAGGTAGCGTTCCAGGTCCTCGGCCAGTTGCCGAACCGAGGGATAACGGTGCCGAGGCTCTTTCCTCAGCGCGCGCAGGACGATGTTGTCAATGTCACCGTGGAGTTGCGCGCGCAAGGGGCCTTGCACGACGCTGCTGGGGGGCGGCGCCTCGGTTTCACGGAGCGTGCGAATGATGGTCGCCAGATCGCCGCCGACCTCGTAAGGGAGTTGCCCCGTCAAGAGGTTATATAGAATGACGCCGAGCGCGTAGACATCCGTCGCGATGGTGATCGGCGCGTCGCCGACCTGCTCGGGTGCGGCATACTCAGGTGTCATGAGCACATTGCCCGCCCGGGTGACGGGCGCCTCGGTCCCCTCAGGCAGCGGGGCCAGCAGCTTGGCGATGCCGAAATCGAGCAGTTTCGGTACGCCCTCCTCCGTCACCAGGATATTGCCGGGCTTGAGGTCGCGGTGCACGACGAGGTTTTGATGGGCGTACTGCACCGCGTTGCACACCGTGCAAAACAACTCGAGGATAGCCGAGAGCGGCAACCGGCGCGTGCGACAGTAAGCGTCGATCGCGACGCCTCGGACATACTCCATCACCAGGAAAGGCCGGCCGTCGGCGCAAGTGCCGCCGTCCAGCAGGCGGGCGATATTGGGGTGCTCCAGGGTGGCGAGGATGTGTCGCTCGATGTCGAAACGACTCCGCAGCGACTTCGCCCCCTGGTGGTATAGAAACAGCTTGATCGCCACCTGCTGGCGATATTGACCGTCGGCCCGCTCGCCCAGAAACACGGTGCTCATGCCGCCGTCGCCGAGCTCGCCGACGATCTGGTAGGGGCCGAGGCGCTGTCCCAGCATGATTTCCGGCTCGAATGCTTCGGGTGGCGGGACCGACGCGATCGAGAGAAAGCCCCGGGCCTTGGTGGCTACCGCAAGCAGCGATTCGACCTCCGCGAAGAGATCGGTATCTCCCTCGCGTAACGCTGCGAGTTGCGCCCTGCGCTCCTCCGGTCGGCACACCACGAGCTTCGCGAAGGACTCTTCGACCCGATCCTGCAGCACGGCTACGGTACCGCCTCGTGCAGTTCCCGGTAGAGCCACGCTTGCGCCAAGCACCACTTGCGCTTGATGGTGGCCGGCGCGAGGTGCAGCGCCTCGGCGGTTTTTTCAACGGTCAGCCCGGCGAAATAGCGCAGCTCAACGATGTGGCTCAGGGTCTCGTCGCGCTCGGCCAGACGCCGCAGCGCGCTGTCGAGCGCCAAGACATCGACCGCGTCCTCCGGTGCCGCGATCTCTTCATCCAGGGTTACCCGCACCGCCTCACCCCCGCGCTTTCGTGCCTGGACGGAACGGGCCCGATCGATCAGCACCCGGCGCATCACCGCGGCCGCCACGGTAAAGAAATGACCGCGGTCCCGCCAATCGATCCGGCGCAGTTCCACGAAGCTAGATACGCCTCGTGCACCAGCGCGGCGGTCTGCAGGGTATGGCCGCGGCGCTCTCCGCGCATCTGCCGATGGGCGATACGCAACAGATCGCCGTACACCGCCTCCACCAACCGCCCGATGGCCTGTGGTTGCCCGGCCGTCCAGAGCGTTAGTAGTTTGGTAACGGTGCGATCGTTCGTGATGTCCATCGGCGCCCTCCTACCCAGTCAGGGTCGCCGTAAGGATGGACCGCTCCGGTCGCGATGGCAGTGACTTATTTCACAGGTCGATGGTGATTTTTTTCACAGCATCCGCCGCGCCGGCCTGACCAACGTGCCTACACTAGGGAAGGGGGGTGCTGCAAGACGAATGGCCACACCCGATCGGGAAGGTTGAACTCCAAGGGAAGATTGTTGGTCCCATTCGGATACTGATGGGTGACATCGCCAAGAGAAAGTCAAGTACAACTCGTTCCCATCGAGATTGCCGGGTTGTTGAGTCCGTGCACGTAGCTCTGTCCAGGTTGCGTCGGTCAGGGTGGTGACTGTCAACACACACGCCTGGTACGTACGCATACCGCTTGCTTGAAGGGACTGGGCCGCTGCCGGATGTCGGACAAGCGGCCCAGTTCCGGTAGTCTTACTGGTTTTGAATCAGCAATGGAACGCCAACAGTGGTGACAACACCGCCAGCGTCACGGCACTCTATATTACTCGAGTAATCTCCAGCTCCAGCTGCAGTAGCGCCGGTTTTATCGATCAGCACGAAGTAGGTCCCTCTCGGGCCGACTAAGGTAGTAAAAAGAGAATTAGCGCCATCCGGCCCCGTCAAACTGGTGGCCGACAGTAACTGGAGCGCCCCGATATTGTGGGGATGTACAACCTGCACGTTGAATTGCCTTGCCGGGTTTTGGACCCCTCCTAGATCACGCACGCTGGCTCGTACGCTGGCGGTCCCCACGCCGCATACGACCCCATAGACATCGGTGCTTGTTGCCGGGGCTGCTAGCACACCGTTCACTGCCTCCGCAACAGACGCGCCGCC
>JBOIDW010000294.1:0-3745 GCA_050740655.1 Gammaproteobacteria bacterium
CTGCACGACCCGCTCGCCTGGATCGCCCGGGTCCACGGGTAGCCCCCCTTGGGTTGGGTGCGCCTACCGAGCCGCGAACTTGTGTGCGCGCAGCCAGTCGGCCATCGCCCTACGGAACTCGGGGGCCGATTTCTCGAGGGTGACGGCGTGCCCGGTGCCGGGCAGGACCACCGCCTTGGCCTCGGGGCTGCCGGTGAACAGCTTCGCCTGGTCGTCCGGGTGGGGGAAGAACGCGTCCTTGTCTCCCGCGATGCACAGCACCGGCACGTCGACCGAGCCGAGCATTGCGCCGTCGACCGGGAAGGAACTTAGAGTGGGGCGCCGGGGAAGTTGCCGGTTGGGATCTCGCATCCTGGGCACCCGACGTCGGACCTGACTTAGGCCACTTCGGGCCGGCGATGTTGGAGCACCGGCGTTGACCTGCGGGTTTCCAGGCGGGGTGGGTCGGATCTGCACACTAAGCGGGCGGCTTCTAGGGTCGGATCGTGGCCTACGTGCGCACGGTCAAGACCGCGTCGGGGGCGACCGCGGTGCAGATCGTGCACTCGACCCGGGCCGGGAAGCGCGACATCGAGCACGTCGGCTCGGCTCACGGCGAGGTCGAACTCGCGGCGCTCAAGAGCGCGGCCGCGCTGCGGTTGGCCGGAGGACAGACCGCTCTGGATCTCGGCGCGCAGGGCGGTGGGCAGGACGGCAGCCTCGAGCGGCCGATGGAGATCGCCGCCTCGCGGATGGCGCACCTGTGGGACGCGCTGTGTCGTGCCTACGACTCGCTCGGGTTCCCTGCCGACACGGTGTTCCGCGACCTCGTGCTGGCCCGGATCGTTGAACCGACCAGCAAGTTGGACAGCGCCCGGGTGCTCGGCGAGATCGGGATCGCCGCCGTGCCCTACCGCACGTTGACCCGGCGCCTTCCCGACTACGCGAAGCAGTCGTGGACGGCCGCGCTGGCCAAGGCCTGCGCCGCGCACGCGTCGCTGGGTCCGGCGACCCTGGTCCTCTACGACGTGACGACCCTGCACTTCGAGATCGACGAGGGCGACGGGTTCCGCGAGCCGGGCTATTCCAAGGAACGGCGGCTGGACCCGCAGATCACCGTCGGACTGCTAGCCGACTCCTGCGGGTTCCCGCTGATGGTGCAGGCCTTCGAGGGCAACCGGGCAGAGACCGCGACCATGCTGCCGGTACTCGAGAAGTTCATGACGGCGCATCAGATCCGCGACCTGGTAGTGGTTGCCGACGCGGGCATGTTCTCCGCGGCCAACCAGGCCGGGATCGAGGACGCGGGTCTGTCCTTCATCCTCGGCGCCCGCACCGGCGAGATCCCCTACGTGGTCAAGGAATGGCGCCGCGAACACCCGGACGAACAGATGCCCGACGGGCTGGTTCTGACCCAACCCTGGCCGGCCAGCTCGGCCGAGATGGAACGCGGCCGCCGCGACCGGACCATCTACTACCAGTACACCGACGGCCGGGCCCGGCGCACGCTTCGCGGCATCGACGAACAGGTCGCCAAGGCCGAAGCCGCAGTCGCCGGAAAGACGGCCGTCAAGCGCAACCGCTTCGTCACGCTGACCGGCGCCGAGAAGAGCGTCAACCGGAACCTCGAAGCGAAGGCGCGCGCCCTGGCCGGGATCAAGGGCTACGACACCAACATCGCCAACCCGACCCCCGAGTTCGTCATCGGCGCCTACGCCGGGCTGTGGCGCATCGAGAAGTCCTTCCGCATGTCCAAACACGACCTACGCGCCCGCCCGATCTACCACCACAAGCGCGAGTCAATCGACGCCCACCTCGCGATCGTGTTCGCCTCGCTGGCCGTCACCCGCCTCATCGAGGCCAGAACCGGATGGTCGATCAAGAAATTCGTGCAGACCACCCGCCGCTACCGCACCGTGCAGATCCGCGCCGCAGGCCAACTCCTCACCGCCGAGGACCCACTGCCCGTCGAGCTGCGCGACGCCCTGGCCCAGATCCTCTGATCGAACTGCACACTAATTTGGCCTAAGCCTCGATCCGTGGACTCGCGACGCGGATGATCTTGTTCGCCGGTCAGCCGATCGGTTCGCCGGCCGGGCGTGAGTGATCTGCTGGTCTGGCCAGCCTGTCCACTGTGGTTGCTCCGGTCGGCCCTGTTTGGGGCGGTGGTAGGGGTCAGGCCGCCAGCGGTGGGCCGGTCGCGCTTGGGGCGAATACGTTGTCCCACGGGGCTTTCCACTCCCCGGCCCAGGGCCAGTGCGTGGGCAGGTGCAGCGCGGCTCGGCGGGCGGGTCGAGCGGGTCGTGCGGGCACGGCCACGATCTTGCGGCGCACGGTGGCCCCGCGGGCCTTGGCCAGGCGTCCTCCGGCCAGGGTCCCGGCGGCGTGCAGCAGGTTGTGGGTCATCGCCCCACACAGGCCCCAGGCGGCGTTGGCGGCGAAGCGCCCCGACGGCAGGTGCGCGAGGGGCCCGTCGATCAGGTCGGCGAAGACGGTCTCGACGATCGCGTGGCGGCGGTGGGTGATGTCGGCGGCGGCGACGGGTTCGTCGTTGTCGGTGAGGAAGGGGTGGTGACGCCAGACCGGGAACAGTTCGGCGTCCTTCGCGCGGTCGCGCACGCGGCGCACGATCAGGCGGGCGGTGACCGGGTTGTTCGTGGAGGCGAACGCGGTGAAGGCGACCTCGGCGACCTCGGCGTCGGAGATCGTCTCCCCGGTGTCGGGGTCTTCGACCGCGCCGGGGTAGTGCACCGGGACCCACGCGTCGGCGCCGATCGCGGCGATCGCCGCCTGCACGGGGCGGCTCTTCTGCAGCGTGACGGAGAACATCGCACCGCCCTTGCGGCAGGCCGCGACCACCTCGCTGTTGCCGAAGGCGGAGTCCCCGCGCACCAGGAGCTGTCCGAGCGCGCCGGCGGCGCGGGCCACCCCGATTCCCTCGCGCACCATCGTGGCCGCGCCCTTGGCCGAACCGGTCTTGCCCGAACGCAGCCGGATCCCGGCCACCAGCGGCGAGGAACCGGCGGTGCTCAGGGTGGTGGCCAACGGCGAGAGCCCCTTGCGCAGGACCTGGCGTCCGGCGATCTTGGTGTGTCCGTAGCTCGCGCCCTCCTTCGCGTGGCCGTAGACCGGGCGCAGCAGCGAGTCGATGTCCAGGAACGCCCGGGTGGCGATCCCCGGCAGCAGGTCCGGGACGAGTTCGACCAGGCCGACCAGCAGGCCCCGGTGCACCGAGGCCAACTGCGAGACGTGCCCGCCGGTGAACTCGCGCAGGAACTGACCCAACGTCGCCGCCGCGTAGACCCCGCCGAACACCCGGCGCGTCCCACCCGAGCGGATCGCGTCCAGGTCCTCGATGCAGTCCGCGCCCGCGGCCATCCCCGCGACGATCGCCGCGAGCTTGCCAGCTGGGTTCGCCCCGGCCGAGGCGACCCGGTTCGAGGTCCAGGAGAGCTTGGCCTCGGCCAGCTCCAGCAGCCCGGCCTTCTCGGCCAGGCCCATCACCGGCACCAGTCCGCCGTAGGACACGAGATTGTCCTCGTCGAACTCGACCGAGGCCTTGGCCCATCCATGCGATAGCTTCACTGTCAGTGCCTTCTTCGGTCGGTTGGATCAGTGCGTCGAGAACACCGATTCTTCCGACCAGGAAGGCACTTCCAGGTTTAACGCGCCGACCGAACAGCTACTCATCCACGGATCCAGGCTAAGTCAGGTTAGAGTGGGGCGCCGGGGAAGTTGCCGGTTGGGATCTCGCATCCTGGGCACC
>JBOIDW010000295.1:0-2044 GCA_050740655.1 Gammaproteobacteria bacterium
GCGCTCAGCATCGCGCTCATCGAAAATATTCAGCGCGAGGATCTCAATCCCTTGGAACAAGCGACGGCGTTTTCGCGCTTGGTAAACGAATTTGGCATGACCCACCAAGAGGTGGCGGATGCCGTCGGCCGATCGCGCGCCGCCGTGAGTAACCTGTTGCGGCTTTTGGAGCTGCAGGAGGAGGTCAAGCGCAAGCTCGAGGCGGGGGATCTCGAGATGGGCCACGCCCGCGCCCTGTTAGCCCTGGAAGGCCGGGCGCAGATCCAAGCGGCGCAACGGGTCGTTGCCCAGCGCCTGTCCGTGCGGGAATCGGAGCGCTTGGTGCGCCGGCTCCAGGAAGCTAAATCAGCGGACGAGCAGCCGCCGAAGGACCCCAATATCGCGGCCTTGGAGCAACAGATCTCGGAACGTTTGGGCGCCAAGACCAGCGTACGCCAAGATGGGCACGGCCGCGGCAGCGTGGTGATCTATTACACCTCGCTCGATGAGCTCGATGGAATCTTGACGCACATCAAATAGTAGCTGAAAAATTTAGGCCGGCGGTAATAGGCGGATTATTAGAGTGAAGCAGACAAAGGAGAGCGGTCCCCGCTTCGCCAAGATCTCCCCTCCGCGTTCGCGGCACGTGCTCGCGCGCACACGCCTTTTCGCCCGGATCGACGCTGCGCGGACACATCGCGCCCTGTGGATCACCGGACCCCCCGGCGCGGGGAAGACCACGCTTGCGAGCAGCTATATCCAAGAGCGCAAACTGCGGGCGCTCTGGTATCAGCTCGATGCGGGCGACGGCGACATCGCGAGTTTTTTTCACTATCTGGGCCTGTCCGTCAAGGCTCTAGCGCCGCGCTACCGCAAGCCACTGCCACCGCTGACGCCCGAGTATCTTCCCGGGCTACTGACCTTTACCCGCCGTTCTTCGAGACACTGAGCCAACGGTTGAGGCCGCCCGCAGTCATCGTCCTCGACGACTATCACGAGGTCGCCCCCGAGGCGCCGCTGCACGAGGTCGTGCGCGAGGCCGCGGAGAGCCTGCCGAGCGGGCTATCCCTCCTGGTGCTGCGTCACGCGCCGGCGCTCGTGGCGCAGGGCCGCCACCGGACTCTGGGACAATGGCTGAGCGGGCTTCCGAGCGCGCTCTTCGGGCACGCCCCTTGGCTCTGTTACTGGCAGGGCATGGCCCAGTTGCCGTTCGCGCCGGTCACGGCGCGCGGCCCGCTCGAAGAGGCCTACGTCCAGTTCAAGACCAGCGATGACGCAGTGGGCCTGTATTCGGCCTGGGCCGGAATCATGGATACCTTCTTCTGTGGCGAGATCTCAAGCCCGCAGACCGCTGGATCACGGAGCTCGAAGAGCTGCAGCTGCGCCACCCCGAGTTCCCTTCCCCAACCGTCGAGCTGCGCACTTACTGGGCCATGGGGACATTGCTGCATCGTCAGCCCCAGCATCCCCTTCTGCCGGCCTGGTCGGAGCGCGCCCTGGTGCTGTTGAATCAGGCCGATGACCACGACCTGTCCGTCCTGCTCGGCGGCTATCTGGTCATCTATTTTTTGTGGTGGGGCGACGCGGCCAAGGCCTGGGAGGTCATCGAGAGGCTCGCAACCCGGGCCCATGCGCCACACGTCTCGCCCATCGTCTATATCCTCTGGTCGTGCGCCGTGGCCCTGTACCATTCGGTGCACGGCGGCCAGGAGGCATGCCTCAAGCCGGTCGAGGATGGGCTGGCACGGGCGCGGAAGACCGGCCTGCACTGCTGGGACTTCCTGCTCTCGGCGCAGGCGGCCCGCGGCAGCCTGGTGGCGGGCGACCTCAAGAGCGCCTCGACCTGGATGTCCGCCATGGCCAACACCATGCGCAGCCATAGCCATATCGATGGGGCGTTCTATGGCCATTTGCAATCCAATGCCGCGGCCCAGCGCGATGACTGGCACCAGGCGGTCGAGCATGCGCGTAGTGCCTTGGCGATGGCCATCGAGGCCGGCGCGCCCTTCGTCGAGGCGCACTGTCGTATCGATCTCGCGCGGGCCTTGCTCGGGCGGGGCGATGA
>JBOIDW010000296.1:0-3742 GCA_050740655.1 Gammaproteobacteria bacterium
CCTCCGGGAGAAGGTTAGGATGAGGGGGTATAAAACTAATGAGTTACCCTTATTCTATCCCCTCACCCCAACCCTCTCCCGGAGGGAGAGGGATTTTAACGAAAGGCTTAAATTTCAAAACTGTTTGGCTAGTACTTGCAGCAAGCCTGATACGGCCCGCGTCAGCGGCCGATGAGCACGGTCATGCGCCGGCGGTGCCGACTCTAAAGAACCAAACCGCAACCGAGGTCTCGGTGGGCGAGGGGCTTATCACCATCACCTTCGGACCCGTCGATCTCCCCGCCAGCCATAGCGGAGACCTCGCGGCCAGCCTGCCCAAGCATATCTTCCAGCTGGATGAAGACCGGTATCTGATCGGTTTCAAAGCCGCGGTCTTCACCAAGGACGGTACGACCTTGCCGCAGAATTACCTGCACCATATCCTGATGATCAACAACGACAAGGCCAGCGTATCCTGTCCCGGCGAGCCGCTGTTTTTCGCCGGCGCCGGGCTGGAGCTGACCGAGGCACGACTCCCGGAAGGCTATGGCG
Organism: Gammaproteobacteria bacterium; assembly: GCA_050740655.1. Lineage (GTDB taxonomy): Bacteria > Pseudomonadota > Gammaproteobacteria > JACCXJ01 > JACCXJ01 > JBOIDW01. The sequence goes on from JBOIDW010000296.1 coordinate 532, forward strand.
TGAAGCTGGAGCAGGGCCAGCACCTGATGGCGGTGGTGGCCTTCTATCATAAGGCCCCGCCGACCAAGGACGTGATGGCGACCTTCACCATGTACACCGCCAAGAAAGGCGTGCCGATCAAGGAGATGGACGTATACCAGGTGGGCGTCAACGTCGTCTGCTATAGCAAATTCGCGGATCGCGGCCCGGACGAGACCGACGAAGGCATCGAGGTCAAAACCGGGGTGTCCACGCATACGGCGCCGCTCAAGTTCAACATGGACGGCTGCGTGAGGTTCGCTTATCCCCATGGACACGACGAGCTGCTGCTGATCGCCTTGGAGAACAAAACCAAGCGGCAGACGCTGCTGCGTACCGTGCCCGATGTTGCAATGGACGGGGCCTTCAAGGCGTTTCAGCCGCACCAGGTCTATCGGGACGCGGCCGGTTTCTCGGTCAATACCCGCGACGACTATGAGATGACCATGGTGTATCACCACCTCTTGCAGAACACCAACTTGCACCATGGCATGGGGAATTATCTGCTATACATGACGCCGGGCGAGTGCGGGCCGGCTACGCTCACGGCTAAGCCTTAGCCCTCGGTCGAGGCGAGTCGAGACGAGAGTACTCCCAAGGGTTGGGGTGCCGCGCACCCTGTGCCCTCCGTTGCAGGTTAGCGCCAGGCCGCATCTGATGTTTATCGAGAACGGGCATAATTTTCCTATAGAGGCAAGGCGCGCCCTGTCAACTGTCACCCCAGCGGAAGCCGGGGTCCAGTGCGGCTTGCGAAGTCCCTTCTGGATGCCGGCTTTCGCCGGCATGACGTCAGGAAAAGAGTAAGTTATGCCCGTGTTGAGCCCCGGAAGTTTAAACCGCGAGCGGGTCGAAAATGGATCCGTTCCGGTCACCGTATTCGCACTGCGCGCATGGCGAGGGGGTAACCGTTTGAGCACCGACAAGGCCTTGAGCGTCATGATCATCAGCGCGTATTTTCCACCGGCTAATCTACCGGGGGTCCACCGCGTGCTCCGCTTTGTGAGGCACCTGCGGGAGGACGGCTGGGGTGTATCGGTGGTCACCATGGACCCCGGCTTTTTTGACGCGGGCGTCGTACGCGACGATACGCTGCTGGCGCGCATCGCGGACGGCGTGGAGGTACGCAGGACCAAGGCCTTCCGCGGCCTGGAGAGGATCATCGGGGTTCGGGACCGCATGCGAGGGTGGCGTAAGCCGGCGGCACCGGAGAGCCCGTCGGTCGGGACGGCACCGGCGGTAGCGCCGCGCAGCCGCTTGCGGCGTCTCATTGCGTGGGTCATCGACATCGCTCAGTTTCCTGATCCCGACGTCGGTTGGTCTTGCTATGCGACTCGGTGTGGGCAGGCCATGCTCAGAGACCGGCCGGTCGACGTCATCCTGTCGACCGCGCCGCCGCATACCTCGCACGTGGTGGCGGCAGGGTTGGCGCGAAGATTCAACCTACCCTGGGTGGCGGATTTCCGGGATCCCATGGCGCGCCTACCGTACTATTGGAACCGCAAAGACAAGCGGCTCAAAAAGGCCTTGTGGGAGTGGCTGGAGCGGCGCATCGTATTCCGTGCGGATGCCGTGGTCCTGAATACGAACAGGATGCTGCGAGAGTTTCAAGCCGCGTATGGCGAGCGCGTATCCCCTAAGCTGCACTGCGTCACCAACGGGTTCGATTCGGATCTATTCCGGCGCTATGACGGGATCCAACCGCCGGCGGGCGAGTGTTTAACGGTTACCCATGCGGGGTCCTTGTACGGCGCGCGCGATCCGACGGGTCTCTTGACGGCATTGTCGAGGGCCATGTCACGCGGACGCATCCCCGGGGACGGAATACGCCTCAAGCTGATCGGGTCCAATACGGCGGAAGCCGATCTCGCCGCGAAGGTGCGGGAACTACGGCTGGAGTCCGTCGTGCAGCTTCAAGCGCCGCTGCCGCACGGGGAATGTCTGAGTGTCATGGCGGCCTCCCACGTGTTACTGGTGATCCAACCCGAGGCGACCGTTCAGGTGCCGGCCAAGATGTATGAGTATATGGCCTTACGGCGTCCCATCCTCGCGCTAGCGCCGGAAGGCGCGGTGGGCGACCTGATCGAGGCAGGGGACATCGGCATGCGTGTACCGCCCACGGACGTACAGGCCATAGAAGACGCCCTGTGTAACTTCTACGACAACCGCCACGCATTGTCCGCCCGATATTATCGGCGCGCAGGCTATCGCGAGGGATTCGAGGGGCAGGCCCTCACGCGGCAACTCGAGGCGGTACTGGCAGGGGCCGTCCAGGAGCGAGGGCGACGGTTCGCCGCATAGCGGCCCGGGAGATCTCCCGGCGCGTGCCGCCCGGCGGTGCAGGTGTACACTAGCGGAGCACGAGGACCGTACCAAGTCCTGCGGAGCCTGCTATGAACGCCCTGTCTACCGAGACCAGCCCCTACCTGCTGCAACACGCGGACAATCCGGTGGCTTGGTACCCGTGGTCCGAGCGGGCCTTGCAACTGGCCAGGACCGAGGACAAACCGATCCTGCTCTCCATCGGTTACTCGGCCTGTCATTGGTGCCACGTCATGGCCCGCGAGTCCTTCGAGGATGAGGCGACCGCGCGCTTGATGAACGAGCTGTTTGTCAACATCAAGGTGGACCGCGAGGAACGGCCGGATCTCGACAAGATTTATCAAGTGGCCCATCACCTGCTGACGAGCCGCAACGGCGGCTGGCCGCTGACGGTGTTTCTCACGCCGCATGACCATACCCCGGTCTTTGCCGGCACCTACTTCCCGCCCGCGGCGCGCCATGGCCTGCCCAGCTTCCAGGACGTCTTGATTAGCATCGCCCGCGCCTATCGGGAACGGCACGGCGAATTGCGCGAGCAACAGCGGTCCCTGCGGGCGGCATTGCAGCGCTGGGCCGAGGTCAGGCCCGGCAACGACGCGCTCGATGCCGCTCCGCTGAACGAGGCGCGCGAGGAGTTGCGTCTGGCCTACGACGGCCGCTACGGCGGTTTCGGTGGCGCGCCAAAGTTTCCGCATCCGCCCAGCCTCGAGCGCTTGTTGCGCCATCATGCCGCGAGCCTCGCCCGCGACCAGGCCGACGCGCAGGCCTTGGACATGGCCCTCGCCACGCTGGAGCACATGGCCTTAGGCGGACTGTATGATCAACTCGGCGGCGGGTTCTGCCGTTACTCGGTGGATGAGCGCTGGCTGATCCC
>JBOIDW010000297.1:0-1565 GCA_050740655.1 Gammaproteobacteria bacterium
GCCGGCCGGAAGCTGCTTCACCGCTTCCGGAAGTCCAGGCGTACTCGCCGGGATGTTGTAGAGCACCCAGTGCACCCAGGTGAGCTTGGGCGCGGCCGGATCGGGTGCGTCGGGATCGTCCACGATCAGCGCGAGGCTCTTGGCGCCCGCGGGCACGCCGGACCACGCGAGCGGCGGAGAGAGGTCCTTGCCTTCGCAGGTGTACTGAATGGGGATCTCGCCGTTGTGGGCGAAGGCGCTGGAGGTGAGGGTCAGCGACATGGCTTGGGTCTCCTTCTCCTGAGCCAGGCTCGCGACCGGCAGCGCCAGAAGAACGAGCGTCGCTCCGACGATTTCGAGCCGAACGGCGCATGCAGCCAGCAGGGTCCAGCCATTGGGATTCGTTCTAGGGCAGTCACGCAGTCTCACGTTGCAGCCGCTCTAGCTCGGAGAAAAGATCGGTCGGAAACCGCAACAAGGATTCGTACATGGCTCTACCTCCACAGTGAAGAAATCTATCGCCGCGTCTGCCGTTCGGCGCACGACGATCATGGGTAGGATACAATATGGGGTCTGCAAGCCACTGGTCAAGATCAAGCCCCACTTTGCTATGGGTTACTACCGAAGGGCGAGTGGCGTGTACGAGACTGGTGCAACCAAAAGGAGTTGCTCTGGGCGCTAATATGAGGGCCGGCTCGGCCGGCGATGGACAAGAAAGCACGTGGAGTTTAAGGACTATTACCAGACCTTGGGCGTCGCGCGCTCGGCCGCTGAGGGCGAGATCAAGCGTGCTTACCGCAAGCTCGCGCGCAAGTATCATCCCGACGTCAGCAAGGAACGGGATGCATCGGAGCGCATGAAGGAGATCAACGAAGCTTACGAAGTGTTGCAGGACCCCGAGAAACGCGCCGCCTACGATCGGCTGGGGACGGGCTGGCAGCCCGGTCAGGACTTTCACCCCCCGCCCGACTGGGACGCGGGCTTCGAGTTCCGTGGGAGCCCCGCCGGCGAGGCCTTCGGTGGGGACTTCAGCGATTTCTTCGCCACGCTTTTCGGCGGCGCGGTTGGAGCGAGGCACGGGGCGGGCTTACACGGCCGCGGCGAGGATCGGCATGCCAAGGTCCTCATCGACCTCGAGGACGCCTTCCGCGGAGCCACGCGGACCGTGACACTGCGCGTGCCTGAACTCGACGCTAAAGGGCGGCTTGCGGTACGCGAGCGCACGCTGAACGTGCAAATCCCCACGGGCATCCGCGAAGGACAGCTCATCCGCTTGGCCGGGCAAGGATCCGCCGGGGTGAAGGGCGGGAAGGCCGGCGATCTCTACATCGAGGTCGGGTTCAAGCCCCACGCCTTCTACCGGGTGGACGGTCGCGACCTTTACGTGAGCCTGCCGGTGGCACCCTGGGAGGCGGCGCTCGGCGCCACGGTCAAGGCACCTACGCCGGGGGGCACGGTAGAGGTCAAGGTCCCGCGCCACTCCCAGGGCGGGCGCAAGCTGCGCTTACGGGGCCGCGGGATCCCGGGCCAGGCGCCCGGAGACCTCTATCTTGTATTGGAGGTGGTCTTGCCCCTGCCCGAGACGG
>JBOIDW010000298.1:0-18984 GCA_050740655.1 Gammaproteobacteria bacterium
AGGTCAGCTACGCCGAGATGGGCTCGGGCGGGTCGTCTCCGCGATGGACCCCCAGGGGCAGGCAGCCGGGGCAAGGCACTGACGATGGCATTCAAGCTGCTGATGCTTGAGGAGGAGACTTGGCGCAGACTGAATGGTACGGCTGGTACGTGTTGCTGTTCAGTTCGTCGATGGAGTTCGGGTCGAAGGCATTACAGACGAAGAGAATCGGAAGGAAGCCGCCTGATCATGCTTCACCGATCCACAACTCTTGATAATACCACTCGGTGATCCCCCCTTAGAACGACACGGAAACATAACCTTCTACGACATGGTAGGCCCGCTCGCCGCCGAACGCCTGCTCGGCGGCCGTTCCCGGAAAGGCCACGCCGTAGAGGGCGCTCAACGATACCTGATCGGTGAGCGACCAGTCCGCATAGGCGTTGAGCTCCTGCGTGAACTCCTGGTCCGAGACCGGTGTTCCGAAGTAGCGGTTCTCGTCCAGGTCGAAATCGTAATAGATAATACCGAGCCCCAGATCCGCGCGCGGATAGGCGGTTAGGTGCACCATGTGATTGACCTGATTGCCGTTGAAGAGCAGCCACTCGCCCGTGATCTCACCTTGATACCAGCTACCCCAGCCGCGGCTCCACCCATAGAACAGCGGATCGTATTCGCCCTGCGTCCCATCGCCGGGACGGCTATCGCCTGAAAAGTAGGCGTAGCGATAGGCGATGCTCGGCATCCAAGGCCATTCGGAAAACCGATAACGCCCCTCGGCGTACCAGGCCTCGGCATCGATCCGCCCGTCCTTGCCGGCACCCAGTTGCTTGACATACTCGGCCCAGACGGTGAGATTCGGAATTTCTGGGTAGGCAATGCCGTTGGCGCGCAGATTGATAACATTCATCCCGGCCCGCGCTCCCCAATTCAAGGGCGTGGAGCCGAAGACGTGCAGATAGGTCAGGCCAACCTGGCCTGCCTGCCCGATGCGATGTTCGAGGTTGCCGCCGATAAGCTCGGTGTTGTCCTGGTCTCCATCCGCGCGCAGATAAAACACGTCGCCGCGTAGCGGTGCGATACCGACCTTTAGCACCGCTGCGCGCTCGTAGGACGCGCGCGGCGATAGCCAGGCGGCACCCTTGTCGAATTGGTCGAGATCGCCGTCGTAGATGAGAAACCCGTCGCCGATCCGGAACTCCTGTCTCCCGTAGGACAGGTCCAGGCCATCCTCGCCCAGGGCGCCGGCGAACCGTGTCCCCGAATGCCATCCCAAGAACAGGTGCTCGAGATCGAGGCCGTCATCGCCATCGTTGGTATAGCCAGCGGCATCGCCTTCACCCTCGGTCAGCACGCCGACGGCGGACACGCCTCCATAGAGGTTGCCGATGGTCGCGGTCTCGAGTACGGCATCCAAGGCCGGCTCCACATAGCCCTCGGCCCACTGGGCGTCGCCGGTGTTCTTGCCGCTCCGGACATCCTCGCGGCCCGACCCGAAGCGCGTGTTCACCGTATGGAAATAGCCGACGCCGCCCTCGACACCGGCATGGAGCTTGAACCCGTCCCGTACCCGGATGCTGACCTCGCCGCGGCCCTCGATCGTTATGGATCCCAAGAGGGCCATGACAGACAGCGGTGCGAGCCATAACCGATTCGGGCCGAGTCGAGGGCTACCGGGGACACGATGGCGGACAGTGAACGGCATGCGGTCGTCGTCGCCGCGAGTATCCCCGAAAGGGTTGATATTCTAAACCAGGTCACGCCAAAGACTGCTCAGCCTGCATCGGCATCGGCACGGACTATACTTGGACGAGCGGTGTCGAACTCGAAAAGGAGGGCATACGATGGCTACTTATATTCTGTTGAGCACGTTGACGCCGGAGGGCCGGCGGACGATGCATAATCACCCGGACCGTTTGATGGAGGTCGATAAGGAGATCGAGCAATTCGGTTGCAAGGTCTTGGCACAGTACGCCGTGCTGGGCACCTTTGACTTCGTCAGCATTGTAGAAGCACCCGATAACGCGACCGTGGCCCACCTCTCGGTCGATCTCGGTTCCCGTGGCACGGTCAGTATCACGACGCTGCCGGCCATGTCGATCGATGAGTTCGTGAGCAAACTCAAGGGGCCGGTCCATATCGGACATTCTTAAGCTGGGCCGGGACCGACGAACAATGACCGAGACTCGGCTTCGCTGAGAACTAGTCGCACGAAGGCGACACGGCGACGAGTTCTAGCGTAGACTCCGCGACGCGCGGGGGACTACCGGTATCGAAGTGTAGCCTTGCGCATGGTTTCTCAAGCGGGAGGGCAATACTGCTCGGGCCTAAGGACGAAGGGCAACGCGTCGTTCGGACCGGCCATGAGGGTGACGGGATCACGGGCGATGGCGGCAGCAGCCTGGGACAGCACGCCGGGGTCAACCCCGAGATAGTGCACGTCTCGAGGGCCGAGCGCCTGCGCCACTCGGTCGAACAGGGCTTGGGCCCGTCCGGCGTGCTGCCGCAGGCCGCGCTCGCTGCCCTCTCGGAGCTTCACCCCGGCCGCGGTTAAGGCAATCAACCCCTTGAGAAGGTCGGCCGTCATACCGCTGCGGCCGCAGCCATGCCAGAGGCCTTCCCATACCTCATGCGCCTCCCAGTAATACCCGTAATTGTAGAGGTCGATCCCGTACAAGTAAGGCTGGCAGACCTCCCACCGCTCGGGCTCGAGTCGTGTCCGGAGCGCGACGGGTTTGCCGTAGCTATGGCCCGCCGGACTGCGGGTGGGATGCGGGTGCCGGCCGCGGACGTAGGCGTAGGGAGGAAACGGGATCTCGGGCGCAAAGCGCCAGATGGCACAGGACATCAGCACAGTTTTACGACTGCGCGCTGGACCAATTGAACGCTTTAGCCCATGGGTGGTACAAGTAATGCGTAAAAAAATCTAAATGAGTTCATGAATTTGAGCTCCTTAAGAATCACTTCGACCAAATAACAAAGATTCCTTAGTTTAGTAGCATGACGATTCGGCACGACTTTGCGCAGCAGCGGCTGTCGGCACAGGGGGGACTGCCCATACGCTCCGAGCCCGACCAACCGTGGGTGGCTCCTGTCCAACTGCTTTCGCTGCGCGCCCAGCAGTCGCCCGCAAGCCTGGCTTACGCGTTCCTGCGCGACGATCTCTCTCCGATCAATATCTCGTATCAGCAGCTCGAACTTCGGGTTCGTGATCTGGCCGCCCGCATCGCTACACGGGCGCGGCGCGGCGATCGCGCACTCCTCGTTTATGGGCCAGGTCCGGACCCTGTCGTTGCGTTCTGGGCCTGTCTATATGCCGGTGTCGTGCCGGTGCCGGCACCGTCTCCCGACGCGCTCCGGTTGAAGACTACCCTACCCCGCCTGCGCTCGCTCGCGGCAGACGCGCGGACCTCCATCGTGCTCGCCAGCACACCGATGCGGGACGCGGCATACGAGCTTTCCCTGAACAAGGAAGCCGGGCTGGCCCACTGGATGGCGACGGACCTCGAAATCGAGCCCGCCAAAGATTTCCGTCCGCCGACGGTTGCCGCTTCCGATCCGGCGTACCTGCAGTATACCTCCGGCTCCACGTCCACGCCGCGCGGTGTGATGGTCACGCACGCCAATGTCATCGCGAACTGCGCCGCCTTCTCGGCCATGATTCAGCCAGATGCGGACACCCGTGTGCTGTTGTGGCTCCCCTACTTCCACGATTACGGGCTCGTGTACGGGATCATCTGGCCGCTCGTCCACGGGGTGCCGGGTTACCTCATGTCGCCCGTGACCTTTCTGCGCCGCCCGTTACGCTGGCTGGAGGCGATCGAGCGATTCCGAATTTCCTATACCGGCGCGCCGAATTTTGCGTATGCCGCCTGCGCCAGAGCCGCGGCTGCTTGGCCGGAGTGGCACGCGGACCTCAGCTCGCTCCGTGACGCGACCTGCGGCGCCGAGCCGATCAATCCAACGACTCTCGCGCAGTTCAACGCGACGTTCGCGCGGCATGGATTGTCGCCCACCGCATTCTCGCCCGCGTATGGGCTGGCTGAGGCCACGCTCCTCGTAGCGCGGAAACCGTACGGTACCGTACCGCGGGTGCTCACCGTGAATGCCAGCGCGTTGCGCGACGCTCGTGTTGAACGTGCTGATGCTTCGCATAATGATGCGCTCACCTTGGTCTCGTGCGGCGCCCCGGCCCCCGATACGCAAATCGCCATTATCGACACCGAGTCCGGCGCTACACTCCCCTCCGACCGCGTCGGCGAAATATGGCTCTCCAGCGCTTCGGTCGCCGCGGGTTATTGGGGCCATAATGAAGCGACGCACGCGACGTTCGAACGATCCCTCCCGACCGCTCCGGATCGGCGCTTCCTGCGCACCGGTGACCTGGGCTTCATGCACGGCGGCGAGCTGTACGTCACCGGCCGGCTGAAGGACCTCGTGATCATCCACGGCCGCAACTATTACCCGCAGGATATCGAGTGGACCGTCGAGCACGCCGCCCCACCCCTGCGACTAGGACATGGCGCGGCGTTTTCGATCGAGGGCGAAGACGGCGAGCGTCTCGCCGTCGTTCAGGAGATCGACCGGCGCGCGCAGGAGGGCGACCTCGACCATGCGGTGCGCGCGATTCGTGCAGCCGTGGCCCGGGAGCACGAGTTGCCCATTCATGCCGTCGTGTTGGTCCGATCGGGCAGCATCGCGCGAACCTCGAGCGGCAAGATTCGCCGCAGCAGCTGCAAGCAGGCGTTTCTCGAAGGCAAGCTCTCGGTGCTGCGGCTCGACGTGCATGATCCGGACGTGGCCGAGGCCGCGATCGCGGTGCCGACAGCGGAAGCAATTCTCGCCATGCCGGACCGCGTGGGTCGGCAGGAGGCGATCGAGGCGCTCGTCGTGGAGCTCATCGCGCGGCTCACGGGCCGCGATTCCAGCGACCTGCCTTTGACGGCATCCGCGATTGAATGCGGGCTCGATTCGCTCACGACCTTCCGTCTGCTGAACGAGATCGAGCGGGCGCTGTCGGTCGCCTTGCCGCCTTCCAGCGTGCTGGGCGAAGCATCGCTCCGTGGCTTCGCGACGCGGATTGTCGATGAAATCGAACGCGCGTCGGTGAGTGATGAGCGGCCCGGAGCGAGCGTACCGGTACAGGCGATAGAGCGGCGCGAACGAATGCCGCTCGGGCCGGCGCAGGAGCGCATGTGGTTTTGGGACGAGCTCGCGCCGGGTCAGGGGCTTTACAATATCGGCATCGTCGTACGCCTCGATGGTGTGCTCGATGCGCCGGCGTTGCTCGCGAGCCTGGGCGATATCGTCGAGCGCCACGAGGTGTTGCGCAGCCGAGTGGTCCTCGAGGACGGCGCGCCGCTGCAGGCGATCGAACCCGCGGGGCATTTCAAGGTCGCGCGGGTCACGTTGGATACCTCCGACGCATTAGCCGAGCTGGCGAGGCTCACCGCTGACGAGGCGCGTTGCCCCATCGACCTGCGTAGCGGACCGGGCGTGCGCGCCACGCTGGTCACGCTGAACCCGGAATCGCATCGGCTGCTGTGGACGTTTCACCATAGCGTTTGCGACGGCTGGTCGATCGGGCTGCTCCTGCAGGAGCTCGCATCGCTATACGACGCCCGCGCCCGCGGACAACAGCCGCAGCTTCCATGTCAGCCGCTGCAATACATCGACTATGCGGCCTGGGAACGACAACGGCTCGCGAGCGGCGCGCGGGAACGTGAGCTGAACTATTGGACGCGCCAACTGGCCGGTGCGCCCACCGAGCTCGACCTGCCTACGGATCACCCGCGAGCAGCCGTGCCGCGTTTCCGTGGTGCGAGTCAGCGCGTCGACTTGGGTGAACCGCTGAGCGCGGCGATTCGCGCGCTCGCGCGCCGGTCCGGGTTGACGCCGTTCATGATACTGCTCGCCGCGTGGCAGCTCCTGCTCGGCCGCTACACCGGCCGCGAGACGGTGCTGGTCGGCACTCCCGTCGCGAAACGAAACCGGCGCGAATTCGAGTCCATCGTCGGCTGTTTCGCGAACACGCTCGCACTCCGCGCCGACCTCAACGAGGGCCTCACGATGGCGGGTCTGTTTGAACAGGTGCGCGCGACCACGCTCGCGGCGTACGACTATCAGCAGATTCCGTTCGAGGAAGTGGTGAACGCGTTACAGTTGCCGCGCGTAGCGAACCGGTCGGCGCTCATCCAGGCGCTGTTCACGCTGCAACCGCAACTGACGTTTGGCAGCACCGCGGCGGGCGTTGCGTTCAGCACCGTTCTATCGGACGCACCGGTTGCGAAGTTCGATGTGTCGCTCGTCCTCGGAGAGTCCGGTCCGAGCTACGCGGGCATGCTCGAATACGATGCCGATCTCTTCGAGCCCACCACCATGGAGCGCTGGTGCGCGCATTACAAGGCGCTGCTCGAGGAAATAGTCGCGAGGCCTCGGCAACCGATCGACGCGTTCGAGATGCTGAGTACGCGAGAGCGCGCCCTGGTTATCGAACAGTGGAATGCGACCGCGAAGCCGTATCCACCGGATCGACGCGCGGATGAGCTGATCGCGTTGCAGGCGCAGCACACGCCCGATGCCGTCGCGGTACGCGGAGCGGACGTGCAGCTCACGTACTCGGAATTAGAACGACGCAGCAACCAGCTCGCGCACCACCTGCGCCGCTTGGGTGTCCGCTCGCAAACGACCGTCGGTATCTGCCTCGAGCGCTCACCGGAGATGATCGTAGTACTCCTGGCGGTAATGAAGGCCGGCGGCGCGTACGTGCCGCTCGATCCCGCCTTTCCGCGCCAGCGCCTGGAGACGATGGCACTCAATGCACGGCTCGCGCTGCTGGTGACGGTATCGAATCTACTGCACGTCCTGCCGCCGATCCCGGGCAAGACCCTGTGTCTGGATCAGGCTAGCGAGGACGTCGCCCGTGAATCGCCGGGCGGACCCGTTCGCGCCGGCTCCCCGGAAGACCTCGCGTACGTGCTCTACACCTCCGGGTCTACAGGCGAGCCAAAAGGCGTCGAGGTTCCGCACCGCGCGCTCGTCAACTGCCTGCATTCGATGCGCTCGACCCCTGGCATCGCGTCACACGATGTGCTGCTCGCCGTCACCACCCTCTCCTTCGACATCGCGGGCTTGGAGATCTTTCTGCCGCTCATCGCCGGCGCGCGAGTCGAGCTCGCCACCCGTGAAGAAGCGAGCGATGTGCGATTGCTCCTGCAGCGCATGGAGAATTGCCGCCCCACCATCATGCAAGCCACACCGACGACGTGGCGCATGCTGATCGAGGCGGGGTGGAGCGGGACTCCGGGTCTCACCGTGCTGTGCGGTGGAGACACACTGTCGGCGGAGCTCGCGGCACCGCTCCTGCAACGGTGCGCCGACTTGTGGAACCTGTACGGGCCGACCGAAACCACCATCTGGTCGACCCTAGAACGCATCACCACCGCGGCGGGACTCATCAGCATCGGTCGGCCTATCGCCAACACTTCCGTCTACATCCTCGACCGTAAGTTGAAGCCCGTACCCCCGGGCGTGCGCGGCGAGTTGTATATCGGTGGCAGCGGTCTCGCGCGCGGGTATAGCGATCGTCCGGACCTCACCGCGGACCGCTTCATCGAGGACCCCTACTCCTCTACCCCCGGCGCGCGCCTGTATCGTACGGGCGACGCCGCGCGTTTCCTCGACGATGGCCGTATCATGCATCTCGGTCGCCTCGATCACCAGGTGAAGATCAGGGGCTACCGCATCGAGCTCGGGGAGATCGAAGCCGCGCTCGACTCTCATCCGGGCATCACGCACAGCGTTGCCGTCGCGCGCGAAGACCAGCCCGGCGTAGCGCGCCTCGTCGCCTACTACATTGGAGACGGCGTCGAGCCGGCGACGTTGCGCAACCATCTGCGTGAACGCCTCCCGGAGTACATGATTCCGCACGCCCTCGTTGCGCTCGACGCCATGCCGCTCACGCCGAACGGCAAGGTGGACCGCAACGCGTTGCCGGCCCCGGTCGGTGGCACCGCAAGCCCGGAGCGCGTCGCGCCGCGCGGACCGCTCGAGCAGATGCTATGGGACATCTGGCGCGCCGTGCTGGAACACGACAACTTCGGCGTGAATGATAGCTTCTTCGACCTCGGCGGACATTCGCTGAGCGCGGCTCGTGCCATCGCGCGGTTACGCGAAACGCTGGGGCGCGACGTGCGCCTGCGCGTCCTGTTCGAAGCACCGACTATCGCGGCACTGGCGGCACGCCTGCAGGACACGAACGCGGACTCCGGCGCGCTGGGCAACGGGCCCATTCCGCGTAATACGGTGAGCGAGGTTAGCGCCGCGTCCTACTCGGAGGAGGCGCTGTGGTTTATCGACCGGTTGCTCGGCTCGGGCCCGCTCTACAACATGCCTTACGCCGTGAGCCTGCGCGGGTCGCTCGACGTCGCGGCACTCGAACAAAGCCTGCAAGCACTGCTGGCGCGGCATGCGAGCCTGCGAACCGCGTTCGAAGAGCGCGACGGGCAGGTGGTCCGCGTCGTTCGCACGGACCTAGCGTTTATCCTATCCGTCACGGTCGTCGATGGACGCACGGCGGCGGAGCGCGAGGGGAAACTCCGCGGCCTTTTGGAGGATGCCGCGCGCGCCCCCTTCGACCTGACGCGCGCGCCGTTGTTGCGCGCGCATCTCCTGCGCGTGAGCGACACCGAGCACCGGCTTATCCTGGTCGCGCATCACATCGTTGCCGATGGCTGGTCCATAGGCGTGCTTGCGCGCGAGTTGAGCGCCTTGTATCGCTCCTTCCGGTCGGGTACGGATATCTCGCTGCCGGCGCTACCGATCGACTACGGCGACTACGCAGCCTGGCAGCGCGCGCGTCACGAGGACGACGACGTCCGCGAACAGCTCGCGTATTGGCGCACGCAGCTCGCGGGGCTTCAGGCGCTTGGGCTTCCGCTGGATCGCCCTCGGCCCGCGCAGATGAGTCAGCGCGGCGGCGTCGAGCGGTTCGAAGTACCGGGCGATCTCCTGGCGCGGCTGGAGGCGCTGGCGCGGATTGAAGGCGTCACGTTGTTCATGGTGCTGCTCGCGGCGTTCAAGACGCTGCTCCTGCGCTACTGCGGGCAGGACGACGTTGCGATAGGCACGCCCGCGGCCGGCCGCTCGCTGGTCGCGATCGAGGGTTTGATCGGAAACTTCGTCAATACCCTCGTATTGCGCACGGACCTCGCCGGCAACCCGGAGTTCACCGAGCTACTGCACCGCGTGCGTCAGACTGCGGTGAGCGCCTACAGCCATCAGGACCTTGCGTTCGAGCGCCTGGTCGCCGATATCAGCCCGACGCGCAGCCTCAGGCACAACCCGCTGCACGCGGTGTCGTTCGCCTTGCAGAACGTGCCGGACCTCGAGCTGCGTCTGGCGGGCCTCGAGGTGCGACGCGTACCGGTGCACAGCGGCACGTCGAAGTCCGATCTATTCCTGTCGCTCACCGAATCCGGGGGAACGCTCGAAGGGGAAATCGAGTACAGCGCAGATCTGTTCGCCGTCGAGTCGATCCAAGGTCTCGCCCGGCACTTCCGGACCTTGCTGGCCGCCATCGTTGCCGAGCCGCACGCACGGCTCGCCGAGCTTCCGCTGCTCGACGCGCAGGAACGCAAGCGCGTGCTGCTGGACTGGAACGATACGGCGCGCGCTTATCCGCCCGATCGGCGTGTGCACGAGCTCATCTCGGATCAGGCGCGGCGCACGCCGAATGCGCGAGCGGCGACGTTTCAGGACCGTCAGATCACTTACGCCGAGCTGGATCGCCGGTCCGATCACTTGGCGGCACATTTGCGCGAGCGGGGCGTAGGGCCGGACGTGGCCGTCGGCGTATGCGCGGAGCGCTCGATCGAGCTGCTGATCGGTCTACTCGCCGTACTCAAGGCCGGCGGCGCTTACCTGCCGCTCGATCCGGAGTATCCGGACGAGCGCCTGAAGTTCATGTTGCACGACGCCGGGGCGCCCGTGGTGCTTACACAGCAGGCGCTACGTGCACGCGTGCCGCAGCCGAATGGCGCGGGTGCTCACGTGCTATGCCTGGACTCGGACTGGCCCGGCGAGCCGGCCCGGCCGCAGACCGCCATGGTAACGCGGCCCGAGCATGCCGCTTACATCATCTACACGTCGGGCTCTACCGGCCGGCCGAAGGGCGTGGTGATTCCGCACCGGGGTCTCGGCAATCACGTGCAGTGGCTGGTCGAGGCGTTGCGGATCGTACCGAACGACCGCGTGCTGCAGAAGACTGCGATTGGCTTCGATGCATCGGTGTGGGAATTCCTGGCTCCGCTTCAGGCCGGTGCCACGCTCGTGCTCGCAGCGCCCGGCGCGCATCGCGACGCCGGTGAAATGGCGCGCGCGATACGCACGGCGGAGATCTCGATCCTGCAGCTCGTGCCGTCGGCGTTGCGCGCTCTGCTCAGCGAACCGTCGTTCGAGGCCTGCCGAAGCCTGCGTTACGTCATCTGCGGCGGCGAGAAGCTGGACGGCGATCTGGCTTGCGAGTTCTTGCGGCAGCTTCCCTCGACGACGCTCGGGAATTTCTATGGCCCGACGGAAGCGAGTGACGACGCGACCTACTACGAAATGCATACGCCACCGCAAGGCCCCGGCAGCGTGCCGATCGGACGGCCCATCGCGAACGTTCGTTGCTACCTGCTCGATGCCCATCGACAGCCCGTCCCGATTGGAGCCATCGGCGAGATCTACATCGGCGGCGCTGGGCTCGCTCGTGGCTATCTCGCGCGTCCGGATCTCAGCGCGGAACGGTTCGTTGCCGATCCGTTCCGCGCCGGCGAGCGCCTGTTCCGCACCGGCGACCTCGCGCGCTACCGGCACGACGGGGTGTTGGAGTACGTCGGACGCCGCGATCATCAGGTCAAGATTCGCGGTTTCCGCATCGAGCTCGGCGAGATCGAGGCCGCGCTAAAGGCCTGCACGGGGGTCGCGCACTGTGTCGTGCTGGCGCGCGAGGACCGTCCCGGTCTTCAGCGCCTGGTCGCCTATCTCGTCGGCAAGGACCTGCAAGCAGACGAACTTCGTGCGCGTCTCGCGCGCGTCCTGCCCGACTACATGATCCCCGCGGCCCTCGTGCTGCTGCCGGAGTTGCCGCTACTGCCGAACGGGAAATTGGATCGTCAGGCGCTTCCGGCACCGGAAGAGGATGCGGAGCACACTGCGCCGGTGGCTCCGCGCGGACCCGTCGAGCAGGCGTTATGGGACATCTGGCGCGACGTGCTTCGGCGTGCGCCGGATAGCGTGCATCAGAGTTTCTTCGAGCTTGGCGGGCATTCGCTGCTTGCCACTCAGGTCACCGCGCGGGCGCGCGATGCATTGCAGGTGGACCTCCCGCTGCGAACGATCTTCGAAGCGCCCACGATCGCCGGCATGGCAACGTGCATCACGGAACTTCGGTCCCGCGCGACGCGTTACGAGCCGGATCCGCCCATCGAGATCGTGCCGCGCGGGGACGCACTGCCCGTGTCTTTCTCGCAGCGACGCATGTGGCTTGCTCAGCAGCTAGAACCGCAGGGCACTGCGTACAACATGTCGTTCGCCCTGCGCTACAAGGGGCGACTCGATCACCAGGCGCTGGCCGCCGCGGTGAACCAGCTCGTGCATCGGCACGAGGCCTTCCGCACCACGTTTGCAGTCGCCAACGGCGAACCTCTGCAGGTCATCGCGCCGCCGGCGCCGGTCGGCATTCGGTCGATCGACCTGAGCAGTAGTCCCGAGCAGGATCGCGGCGCCGAGGCCGCGCGGCTGTTCCGCGAGGAATCGATGCGTCCATTCGACCTCGCCCAAGGCCCGCTCTTCCGGTTCCTGCTGGTGCGACTCGGGGATGACGATCACGCGATGCTCTGGCTCGTGCACCATGTGGCCGGAGACCAGTGGTCCGCCGGCATCGTGTCGCGCGAGCTGGCCCTTGCGTATCGCGCCCTCAGTCGCGGCGAGCCGTTCCGGCTCGAACCGCTCAAGGTGCAATATGCGGATTTCGCGGCCTGGCAACGCCGTGTCGAAAACGCCGCGCTGCGCGGGCAACTCGACTACTGGCGCGAGAAACTGCACGGCGTGCCCGTGCTCGCGCTGCCCACGGATCGTCCGCGGCCTGCAGCGCGAACCTTTGCCGGGTCCTATGTCATGACGACGTTAGCGCCGGGCACGCTTGCGGCATTGAAACAAATGAGCGCACGGCAAGGCGCGACCCCGTTCATGATGCTGCTCGCGTGCTTCAAGCTGCTGCTCGCGCGCTATAGCGCTCAGGACGACATCGTGGTCGGCTCGCCCATCGCGAACCGCACGCGGGTCGAGATCGAACCCCTCGTGGGCACGTTCGTCAATACGCTCGTCCTGCGCACGGATCTCTCCGGCGACCCGACGTTCGCTCGGTTGCTCGCACGCGTGCGCAGTACCGCGGTCGACGCCTACGCGCATCAGGATTTGGCGTTCGAGCAGCTGGTCGAGGAGTTGGGCGCTCCACGCGCAGACGGCCATTCGCCTCTCGTCCAGGTGCTCTTCAACGTACCGAATGCGCCGATACCCGAGCCGGGCCTGGATGGGCTGGAAATCGAGATCTTCGATTTCGACAGCGGCTCGGTGCAATTCGATCTCTCCCTGAGCGTAGAAACCGAGGTCTATGGACGGGTGTTCCTCTCGTATTCCACCGAGCTGTTCGATGCCTCCACCGCGAATCGGATGCTCGCTCAGTACGTGCACCTCATCTCGCAGGCGATGGCAAACCCGGACCAACCGCTATCGGCCTTCGACATCATCACGCCCGACGAAGCGGCGCTGATGCTGGGCGCCTGGAATAGAAGCGACACTCCCTATCCGCGCGAGCGGCGCGTGGACCAGATGGTTATGGAATGTGCGCAACGCTCACCGCATGCGCTCGCCGTGGTCGCTGCGGACGCGCGCCTCACCTACGTCGAGCTGGATCGCAAGGCTAATCGGCTCGCGCACTATTTGCGCGGGCTTGGCGTGGGCGCGGAATCGCCCGTCGGGATCTGCCTCGAACGCACGGCCGATCTCATCGTGGTATTGCTCGCGGTGATGAAGGCCGGCGGGGCCTATGTACCGCTCGATCCGGCATTTCCCCCGCATCGGCTGCATGCAATGGTGGAAGACGCGGGACTGGTGCTGCTCGTCACGCAGACCGATCTGTTGCACATCCTGCCGCCGATGCCGGGCAAAACGCTATGCGTGCAGGAAGCGCGCGATGAGATTGCGAAACAGCCCATGAACGGCATCGAGCGTCCGAGCTCGCCTTCCGACCTCGCGTACATTCTGTATACCTCGGGATCGACGGGCCGGCCCAAGGGCGTCGAGGTCGAGCACGGGGCGCTCACGAATTTTCTGCACTCCATGCACTCGGTTCCGGGGATCGGCGCGAATGACACGTTGCTGGCGGTCACCACGCTCTCCTTCGACATTGCAGGACTGGAGCTTTATCTGCCGCTGATCGCCGGCGCGCGAGTCGAGCTGGCCAGCCGCGAGGAAGCGAGTGATCCCCGACTGCTACTCCAGCGCCTGGAACAGTGCCGCCCGACGCTCATGCAGGCCACCCCTACGCTGTGGCACATGCTGATCGACGCTGGATGGGAGGGGTCGCCGGACCTCACGGTCCTGTGCGGCGGCGAGGGCCTGCCGGCGGCCCTGGCCACGCAGCTCCTCCCGCGTTGTGCCGCGCTCTGGAACCTGTATGGACCGACGGAGACCACCATCTGGTCCACGCTGGAGCGCATCACGCCCGATCCCGCGCCAATCAGCATCGGCCGGCCCATTCATAACACCAGCGTCTACGTCCTCGATCGCGGCCGGAAGCCCGTCCCGCTCGGGGTGGCCGGCGAGCTCTACATCGGCGGCGCGGGGGTCGCGCGCGGTTATCGGAGCCGGCCCGATCTCAGCGCGGAGCGTTTCGTCGCGGATCCGTACTCCGCGGTCCCCGGTGCTCGGCTCTACCGCACCGGCGACTCGGCGCGCTTCCTCCCGGATGGACGCCTGCTGCACTTGGGGCGCCTCGATCATCAGGTCAAGGTCCGCGGCTTCCGCGTAGAGCTCGGCGAGATCGAGGCGGTGCTCGCGACGCACCCCGGCATAGCGCAAGTCGTCGTCACATCGAAGACTGACGCCGACGCCAGCCAACAGCTTGTGGCCTACCTCATCGCCCGCGAGGAGAATGAACGGCCCGACCCGGCGACGCTCCGCGCACTCGTGCGATCCCGCCTGCCGGATTACATGGTGCCGCCCCATGTCGTGTTCATGGACGCATTTCCGCAGACCGCGAACCGGAAGGTGGACGTCCCGGCGCTCCCGGCACCCGCTCCCATTGCCGAACACGACACTGCGGCCGCACCGCCCACCGAGCCACGCGGCAGACTCGAGGTGCAGCTCACGGTGCTCTGGCGCCAAGTGCTGGGCGACGATACGCTGGGCGTGCATGACGACTTCTTCGATCGCGGCGGCCATTCGCTGAAGGCCGTGCAGCTGATAGCATTCCTCGAACAGGTAACGGGTAGGCATCTGCCGCTCGCAACGCTGTTCCAAGCGCCCACGGTCGCCGAGATAGCGCGGCTACTGACGAAAGCGAACTGGAGGCCATCGTGGCGTTCGCTGGTGGCCGTTCAGCCGCTAGGCCGTGCACCGCCCATCTTCGCGATCCCGGGGGTCAATGGCAACGTGCTGGGCTTCGCCGGGCTGTCGAAGTTGCTCGGGAACGATCAACCGTTCTATGCCCTACAGGCGCGCGGCCTGGACAACGCGGAACGACCGTTCACGTCGATTCCCAAGATGGCCGCGCACTACGCGAGCGAGATCCGCTCCGTGCGCCCGCGGGGTCCCTATATCGTCGCGGGCGCGTGCACCGGCGGTGTCACTGCCTACGAAATGGCTCGCCAGCTTGTGGAGCAAGGCGAGACGGTCCGGCTGATTCTGCTGGACACCTGGCATCCCAAGTCCGCGTTTCGGCCGCATCGCAGCGGCAAGACGTTGTGGCCGCTGCGATTCCTGTGGCTGAAGGCGTGCACCTACCTGCGCGAGCTGGCGGGACTTCCGTTACGCGAGTGGCCGGAGTTCTTCGCCCGCAAAGCGCAAATCGCGCGCGCCATGACGGCCCGCTCCATCCAGGATACGCTTGCGATCAGCGGTTACCAGGTCGGCCGCGTCGTCGAAGCGACCTGGATCGCGGTAGCGGCCTACAAACCGCAGCCCTTGCGTTGCAAGCTGGTGAACGTAATCGCCGATGCCAATCCGATTGCCCCGGAAACGGATACGCGCCGCATGTGGGAGCCTCTGGCTCGCGGCGGCAGCGAGACGCTCTTCATCCATGCCGCGAACTCGGGGCGATTGTTCATAACTCCGCACGTCACCGAGCTCGCGGCGCAGCTCGCGCCACGGCTGATGGACGAAACGGGCGGCGCCCGGCAGCAATGAAATCGCTGCGACTGCTGCGGTTCCTGTTGAAGCGCTCGCGCGGCGTCGTGGTCTTGATGACCTGCGCCGGCGTCCTGTCCGGGCTCATCAGCGTCGCCGTGGTCGCGATCATCAGCCGCGCACTGCACGCGGGCGAACATGTGCCTGCCTATCTGGTGCTGGGCTTCGTATTGCTGGTCGCGGGTAAGATCGGCTCGGGCCTCGCTTCGCAGTTATTGTTCACCCGCTTCTCCCAGGGAACCATCCTCGAGCTGTCGCTCACGCTCGCCGAGAAAATACTGAAGGCGCCGCTGCGCTCGATCGAACGGCATGGTGCGGCGCGGGTGCTCTCCACGCTAACCGACGACGTGGGCTCGGTCACCTGGGCCGTGCAATCTCTGCCGCGCTTGGCGACCAACGCCGCCGTGGTGCTCGGCTGCGGGTTCTACCTCGCGTGGCTCTCGTGGCACATGGCCCTCATCGGCTTTGCCGTCACGGCCAGCGGCGCGCTCGCGTACACGTTCATGTACAAGCGTGCGTTCGACGTGATCCGCGCGGCGCGCGAGACCCGCTCGCGCCTGTTCGAGCACTTCCGCACGCTGACGGCCGGGTCGAAAGAGCTCAAGATGCACCGCGCGCGGCGCGAGGAATTCCTGCAAGGGGAGTTACGTGCTACGGCGGATGAGTTCCGACGCACCAACCTTGCGGCGACCACGCACTACTCGGTGGCGGACGCCTGGCTACAGTGTTTGCTATACATACTGATCGGTCTGCTGCTGTTCGCGTATCCCGCGGTGAGACAGCTTCCCGCCGAAACGCTGACGGGTTACGTATTCACGGTGCTCTACATGATGGCGCCGTTGTGGGCGGTCATCAACACCGTGCCCGCGGTAACGTACGGACAGGTTGCACTGGCGAAGATCGAAGAGCTAGGCATCTCCCTCGATGCGGAGGCATGGGCGGCGGCAGTGCCTGCAAGCGACGTTTCTTGGCCGGCGCCGTTGGCCATCTCGATGGAGCAGGTCGTATTCACTTACGCCGATGGCGGCCGGGATGAGCACGGCTTTACGCTCGGCCCGATCGATTTCCGGCTGCACGGCGGCGAGCTCGTTTTCGTGGTCGGCGGTAACGGCAGCGGCAAGAGCACGTTCGTCAAGGTCCTTACCGGTCTATATGCGCCCCAACGCGGCGCGATCAGGATCGGCGACAAACCCGTGACGGAACACGACATCGACGGGTATCGCGAACACTTCTCGGTGGTGTTCGCGGATTTTCACCTGTTCGATAAGCTCCTGGGCCTGCACGGCTCCGGGCTGGACGCAGCCGCGCAGCGCTATCTGCAGCTGCTGCAGATCGATCGCAAAGTCGCGTTGCGCGAGCGGACCTTCTCCACGACCGACCTCTCGCAGGGACAACGCAAGCGCCTGGCGCTCGTCACGGCCTACCTCGAGGACCGCTCGATCTACGTCTTCGATGAATGGGCCGCCGACCAGGACCCCGAGTACAAGCAGATCTTCTATTCGAAGCTGCTACCCGAGTTGCGCGGGCGCGGCAAGGCCGTCGTGGTCATCACTCACGACGACCGCTATTTCCATCTCGGCGATCGGGTCATGAAGCTCGAAGAGGGCAAGGTAGTGCCCCCGGACGCACCTGCCGAAACGCGACCCGGGGCCCAGCTCGCAACCGTGGCACGATGAGCGTAGTGCCGCTCGACCCCGAATCCATACTCGGATCGTGGACCACGCCACGGATACGAACCGGCGTCGTGAGCGTATGGGCATTCACGCTCGCCGGCTCCCATGCGTTGCGTGCGCGCTGTCAGGCATGGTTGTCGCACGCTGAGCGAGAACGCGCCGCTCGTTTCACGTGCGCACGGGACCGCACGGAATACCTCTTCGCGCACGGTGTGCTGCGGTTCCTGCTCGGCCGATACTCCGGCGTACAGCCCGCCGCACTGCGCTTCGAGGTCGGACCGTGGGGCAAGCCGACGCTGCGAACACAAACCCTCGCCGGGGCCGGGCTCTCCTTCAATCTCACGCATTCGGGCGGCCGCGCACTGCTCGCCGTGGCCGACGGGCGCGAGATCGGCATCGACCTGGAAAAAAAGCGTCCGGACATCGAGGCGCTGTCCATCGCGCGCAACTATTTCTTCGGCTCGGAGCTCGAAGCGATCCGCGGCACGCCCGACGAGTTACGCACCCACGCGTTCTTTCGCTATTGGACCGCGAAGGAAGCCGTGATCAAGGGCGAAGGTCTAGGCCTAAGCCTGCCGCTCGACCGATTTCACGTCCGATTCCTGTCCGGCAATACGAGGGCGCGCGTCGAGACATTGGATGAATCGCGCCTCGCGCCCGACTGGTTCGTGCGCACCCTCCCCTGCGAACCTGCGTGGTCCGCCGCCGTCGCCGCCCGCGGCCAGGACTGGATTGTCAAGATTGAACCCGGCTAGCTCGCACCGGCCGTAGTGGCGTACCGACCCGCCACATGGCCGGCCGTCACCTCATTGTGACGGGGCCTATTGCGTGCACGGCGAGCGAGCGGGCGTATCTACGCGTGACGGTGACTCAGCGTGAAACCGGGGCCGGGGCGGTGGGCCGCACCCGCATCATCTGCACCGGCGACACCCAACAATGGGAAGTCCATGCAGCGACACGAGGCAAGGAGAGTTTTCAGGAAGGGCGCGCCACCGCAGTCGCGTTAGCTCGCACCACCGATCGTGGGGACGCCACCGATGCGCAGCCGTGTTTGGTCAATATCACGCTGGTAGGAGAGTAAAGCCAGGGAGGGTGGACAAGGGCAAAGCATGTCGCACCCTAACAATCGCATAAACTCGGACTGCCAACTACGCTGCGCTTCGCTGGCAGCCGGTTACGCGGCACGTTCGGCTTGGGCTGGCGAAGGCGGTATGATACTCGTGGATGAAAATCCGGTACTACTTCGATCTTGAAATTGGGCAGCCGCACATCTACAGCCATGACGTGGACGAGCAAGAAGTCGAGGATGTTCTCCAAGCGCCCGGCGAGGACCGTCCCGGCCGCGAAGGTTCGCGGGTTGCCATCGGTCAGACGCGTGGCGGGCGGTATCTGCGAGTCATCTATGTTCCGGACCCCGAGCCGGACAGCGTCTTCGTGGTCACAGCGTACGAGTTGCAGGGGAAACCGCTATTCGCTTATCGTAGACGGAGACGCAAGAAGGGGAAGCGATGAAGCAGAGTAGATTTCCAGCCGGTTGGGACCAGGAGCGAGTACAACGTGTTCTCGCCCATTACGAGAAGCAGTCCGAAGATGAGGCTGTGGCCGAGGATGAAGCGGCGGCGGAAGATCCGACTCAAACGCTCATGGAAGTTCCCCGCGAGCTCGTCCCGGCGATTCGCGAGTTGATCGCCAGGGAAAGCCGAACAAAACCATCCAGGCGACGCCGCGGAAAGACGCGGCCCGCCTGATGGTGAGCGATATCTTACGCGCGTCGGAGGACGGAAAATCAATGGATGAGAATCGAAAAAAGGCACTGGGAATGGCCTTGAGCCGGACCGAGAAGCAGTTCGGAAAGGGATCGGTCATGCGCATGGGTGATGTG
>JBOIDW010000299.1:0-6180 GCA_050740655.1 Gammaproteobacteria bacterium
AGCTGTTACCGGCCGGGGTGTAACTTGGCCCGCACCGAAGATCCGGTTGGGGGACGCGACCTGCCATCCCCCGCGGGCCGCGGCGAATCATTCATGAAGGGATAGAAGGCGGTTCTGTGAGCTCCGAGGGCAGCAGCGAGTACTACATCGTCCGTGTCTATCGCCGGCAGACAGGGCCAGGCGCATCGAAGCTCGTCGGGTTGGTAGAGGACAGAGACGGTACACGCCGCGCGTTTCACGATTTCGAGGAGATGGTGCAGGTCTTGGCCGAGGTCATGGAAGGCGGGGGGATTCGGAGGGTTGAAGGCGATGCTACACCGAGTCCGGATCGAGGGTAACAGGCGGATTCCGCCTAGCACGCTAATTTCGGCCTTTGTTTAACCAACTAATAAAGCCCCGCGCGCCTCAACGGGAGCGTTGGGCGGCATGAGGAATACGTGATGCACAACAATGCCCAACTATTGGAAAAACTCTTTACAAGTTTAGATAAACACGCCCATCCAGCGCTGGGACGTGGAATTTGCCGGGGTTACTTGACCGGCGTCTTGAACGTCAGGTCCACCGCCCACTTTTCTCCAAAAGTGTCCTGCTCGCCGCCAGTCGTGACTTTCGCGGAGAGGATCCCCTGATCGAGCTTGTAGTTTTCCGTCTTGATGCTGCCCAGGGAGGTGAATCCCCGTTTCTGATGCGCCGTATGGACGACCTGGCAGCCGATGATGGTACCTTCGCTGTTGATCGTGAGGACCAAGGCGCTCCCGAAGTCGCCGAAGGCGGCCTTGAAGGGATTGCCTCCGGTGTCCTTCTCGGAGAGCGTCACTTCGACCGTTTCCTTGCCGTTGAAGGGTTCGCCCTTCTTGGCGAAAGCGTAAACGAGTTTGCCGTCCTTGCCGTTCCCCATAAAAGTGCCGGTCACGGCCGGATCGGCGGAAGCGACGGAGGCGACGCACAGGAAGGCGGCGAATACGAACGCATGGGTCAGAGTCTTTCTCATGATGTCTCCTTAATTTTTTTGAAGACGCACTTTAACCCAGACGATCGCGCATGAGAAGAGTTTTCAAAGTGAACGTAGGTATAGGAATTTCAAACGCCCTTTTTCGGCAAGCGGAACAGTAGGGATGGACCTGCGGGTTTTCAATGACGCGAGCCGTCGGTCCAGGGTGGGGGACGGGCCGTTGCATCCTCGGCGCGCCAAGCAGGCAACATCCCTGTGCCTGGCTTTCATGGACCCGGGGCGCGCGGATCCGGGGGCGTTTTGGCCGCTCGCGCGAGTGCCGGCCAAAGGGGGCTGTCGGCTCGGGGAGTGGAGCCGGATGGGGGGGTCGCGGGCTGGGATTAGGCCATTTGGAATCGATCGAATGACCGCGCGGGCGATCGGGCTCTGGAACTACTGCAACATCTTCCGCGATGACGGTCTGTCTTTGTTCTCATTGTGAGAACACGCAAGAGACTTCCGCGGCGGCCGGACCTGGCCTCGGTGTTGTTTGGTGGTTATCACCGCCAGTTGTTGGCGCTGTTGCTGTTGCGGCCGGAGCAGAGCTTTTATGTTCGGGAGGTCGCGCGCCTGACAGGTATGCCGGCCGGATCCGCGCACCGGGAACTAAAGAGGTTTGCTGAGGCTGGTTTGCTGACGCGGACCAGCGTCGGTAACCAGGTGCGCTATTAGGCGAGCCGGGCTTGCCCGATCTTCGAGGAACTGGCAGACATCTTCCGCAAGACAGTGGGTATGGCCGATGTGCTGCGTGAGGCCTTGCTGCCTCTGGCAGCGAACATCGATGCGGCTTTCATCTTCGGCTCGGTGGCGCAGGGGAAAGAAGGCCGGCAAGCGACGTGGATGTGATGGTGGTCGGGTCTCCTTCATTCGATTCGGTCGTGGAAGCTGTGTATGGAGCGCGTGACCGGTTGCGCCGGGAAGTGAATCCGGTCGTAATGCCGAAGAAGAGTTTCCGGTCGAAGCTGGCGAACCGCGGGCGTTTCGTGAGCCGGATAATGTCTGAGCCGAAAATCGTGCTGATGGGGGATCTCGATGAGCTTGGAAAATCTGCTCAAGATCGGGCAGCTTAAGACGCATCCGCCGGATCGCGACGAGATCCAGAAGCTTCTGGGTGCCGCGCCTGGCGGACGCGCAGATTGCGGGCAACAGCGCGGAGACGCGTTTCGACGTCAGTTACAAGGCCAGGCTGCACGGCAGCCCTGATGGCAAACGGTTACCGGTCTGACACGAATCGGCCCGGTCACCACATGACCGTGATCCAGTCTCTGCCGCTGACCGTGGGGTTGAAGCCGGCGCTGACGATGGTGCTGGATACGCTTCGGCGGAAGCACAATCTTTCCGACTATACCGGCGCGGACATAGACGACGTTTCGGTTGGTGCCTGCACGGCCGCAAGTCGAAGGACGCCGGGTTCGATGCCCACCTGGTCAAGCCTGTGGACTACCGCGCCCTGATGGAATTGATTGCCACTCTACCCGCGGAGCAGGGAGGCTAGCTCACAGGGCGCTGGGGCCGTTCTCGGCTTATGACCATGGATACCAAAGACATTGCTCGACAGCTCTACACCGAAATCGAGCGTACCCCGGAACGTTACCGGCCGTTGTTGTTGAGGCTGGTCCATTCCTTCCGGGAGGGCATCGCCAAGGTACAGATCGATGTCTCCGCCGCGTGCGTCGTCGTCCACTCGGGAGCCGGGCCGCGCGCGCCTTGACGATACGGACTTGGGTATCTGTGAGGCGCTGCTATCTGTCCCGGCGCATGCGTGGAAATCCTATCCTGGATGGAGCGAACCGTAACCCAGGGATCGGCGATGGTCTTCTCGGTACGATTGCTGTCGTGCACGGGAAACACCGGATAGGGTGCCGTTCGGCGTTACGCTTGCTGTGACGATTGCCCGCTTGACGGGGGGGGGGTGATCGTAGACTGCTTGGGACTCACGGGCGCTCGTCCGGGCGTCGTGGCCAAGAATTTCATTTTGGGAGGTTCACAATGAGCAAGTCGCACTACAGATCCAAGCCAGCGGCGATGGTCGTCACCGTCATTGCGCTCTCGTTCGCCCTCGCCGACTCGGCGGTTGCGGAAACCGACACGGTGGCCAGGGCGATCAGCACGGCGAGGGTGAAAAGGATCGCCAGGAATGTGGCGAACCAACAGATCAGTATACGCGCGCCGGGGCTGTCCGTCGGCAGCGCTCAGAGCGCGAACACGGCGAACAGCGCGAATACAGCGAATACAGCGAATACAGCGAGCTTCGCGAGCAGCGCCAACCCCGTCCTGTTCGCGCGCGTCGGTCCGGATGGTACCGTCGATCCCGCGAACTCGAAGGGCGTCACCCAGGCGAACGTCACGCATCCTTCGGTTGGCGTGTACTGCTTCTCGGGCCCACCCGGCATCAAGGGCGGACAGGTCACCACCGATTTCACTACGACCCTAGCCGACGAGATTGGTCAGTTCGGGTTCGGCAATGCCGGTGGAGCATGTCCCCCCGCGACGACGCAGTTCTTCGTCGTGATTATAGATCCGGACGCCGGGGCAGTGTTTGTGGTCGATGGTGGCTTTTTCCTACACCTGTACCAGTAGTTCGCAGCCGATGCGCTGAACGAAGGGAACCGCGTCGCGCGATCGATGCGGTTCCTACCTAACCGCATCCGAATTTACGTCTCGATGCGGCGGAATCGATGTTCTTTCTGCCTATCTCACGTCTACGGGGCTTGCCGAAAGGGTGTGCCGAGCCTTTGCGCGGCGTAGCTTCGGAAGGCATGAGCCGCCTCGATACGAACGGTTGTGAATCGTCTGGCGACATCGAGGGAAGCCGCGAGTGCGTCGAGGTCATCGATGTGCTCGTGCACCAGCCGGTTCCGTAGGCCCGGCGCGCCCAGCCATTCTTGGGCGTCGGGGATGATCCGAGGCGCTCGGCGCGGTTGAGGTTCTCGGCCGCCGTCCCCGGAAGCTCTCCGGCTGCCCGTAGAAAAAGCGGCAGGAGCTTGTCGCTCAGGGTGTCTTGCAGGCGGGAGAACTTGGCGCCGAAGGACTCCAGGCGATCAATCCCTTCCGGCGTAGCGAGCTGCCTCGCGAGCCATTCGCGGTCGCTTGCTTCGGCATCGCCGAAGAACCGGTGCGTGACTTCCGCGAGGTGACGGGCTTCCCGATCGACCAGGTCGAGCACACGCGTGAGTCCAGGTCGTTCACAGAGCCACGCCGGTTCGCTTGGCCGTCTCGTGGATCGGTTTCAGCGGCTCGCCCGGTCCGCGGGTGACGATGTCGATGCGCTGCGCGCCGAAGGCTTGCTGCAAGGCGCCGTTGAAACGCGGCGCGCGCCAGGCGGCGTCGTTGATGGGCTCGCTCAGCTCGACGTAGAGATCGATGTCTCCGCCGCGTGCATCATCGTCCACTCGGGAGCCGAAAAGCCAGACGTGGGCGTTCGGCCCGAAACACTCGGCCGCGCGCGTCTTGATGATACGGACTTGGGTATCTGTGAGGCGCATGCTATCTGCCCCGGCGCACGCGTCGAAATCCTATCCTGGATGGAGCGAACCGTAACCCAGGGATCGGCCATGGCCTACCCGGATTCCCCTTCGCTTCATCCGGGCTGCACTTGCTACAGATGCAGAACCAGCGAGTCGCGGCGCAACTCGACGTACGAATACGACAGAAAGGCGCTTTCGATTTCATAAAGGTGGGCAGACAGTAAGGCGTCCAACTCCGCGTTGGTGATGTTCCCCGTGGAAACCAGAAGTAGCTTGCCGGGTCTCCGAAACAGGACCAACGAACTGACGAAATCGGCATCTTTCGTGACGACCACGCGCCCTTCCATCTGGGCAAGGCGGTTAATCTCGGAGTCCGTGGTCCGGTTCTTATCGGGGAGATCCAAAGTATGGACGGCATCGTGCCCGGATCTTCGTAGGTGAACCGCGAGGCGCCGCGGGAGATGTGCATCGACGATAAATTTCACGCAGCGAGCGGCTGGATGCGTTTCACTTGCGCGAGACGCGCGGCAAAGGCCAGCGTGGCCAAAATATCCTCACGCTCCAAGTCCTCGTAGTCTCGCAATACCTCGGCAATGCTCATACCCGAGCTCAACAGCTCCAGGATCGTCTCCACGGGGTAACGCAAGCCGCGGATGCAGGGCTTACCATGGCAGATGGCAGGGTCGATGGTGATGCGGTCTTGAAGTTCCATGATTCGGCGACGATGGCAGGTTTCAACCCATTTCGCGCAGTGCGCAGTATAAGCTGTCATGCTGCGCCAACCAACAAGCCCGCGGTAACCTTCATGGCAACCCCGGCGAGCCGGGTGAGAAACGAAACTCAGCCTGCGGGGCGGATCATGCCGGGATCCGCTCCACCCATCCCGGCCTTTCGGGTCGGTGTCACCCCACCGACGCGAACGACAGCGCGCTGCCCCTCTCCGGCAGGCCGTGACGAGGTGGAGGGCTTTCTGCGCGGCAAGCACGGGATGCGCCGCGCCCAGGGACTCCCGCCGCTGCGACCCGCGGACGCGCGGCAGCCCATGCGCGTCGGAGCGCAGCAGGACAAGACCCTCAGCTGCGTGAGCTGTCGGGTATAGGAATTTCAAACGCCCTTTTTCGGCAAGCGGAACAGTACGGATGGACCTGCGGGTTGTGACGCGAGCCGTCGGTCTAGGGTGGGGGACGGGCCGTTGGGCTTGCCCGATCTTCGAGGAACTGGCAGGCATCTTCCGCAAGACAGTGGGTATGGCCGACGTGCTGCGTGAGGCCTTGCTGCCTCTGGCAGAGAACATCGATGCGGCTTTCATCTTCGGCTCGGTGGCGCAGGGGAAAGAAGGGCCGGCAAGCGACGTGGATGTGATGGTGGTCGGGTCTCCTTCATTCGATTCGGTCGTGGAAGCTGTGTATGGAGCGCGTGACCGGTTGCGCCGGGAAGTGAATCCGAGCGTAATGCCGACGAAGAGTTTCCGGTCGAAGCTGGCGAACCGCGAGCGTTTCGTGAGCCGGATAATGTCTGAGCCGAAAATCGTGCTGATGGGAGATCTCGATGAGCTTGGAAAATCTGCTCAAGATCGGGCAGCTTAAGACGCATCCGCCGGATCGCGACGAGATCCAGAAGCTTTGGGTGCCGCGCAGCGCAACCTGGCGGACGCGCAGATTGCGGGCACCTGCGCGGAGACGCGTTTCGACGTCAGTTACAAGGCCATCATGCAGGCTGCAC
>JBOIDW010000300.1:0-17484 GCA_050740655.1 Gammaproteobacteria bacterium
TCGACATCGACGTGGACCTCGTTGGCCCCGGTCTCCAGGCACTGGGCCAGGTTGCGCAGGCCATTCATGGCCATCCACGGGCAATGGCCGCAGCTACGGCAGGTCGCGCCCTTGCCGGCGGTGGGTGCCTCGATGAAACGCTTGCCGGGGGCGACCTGCTGCAGCTTATGAAAGATCCCCCGGTCGGTTGCGACGATGAAGCTGTCGGCGGACAGTCGTCGGGCCGCCTGGATGATCTGGGTGGTCGAGCCGACCACATCGGCCTGGGCGATGACCGAGGCCGGGGATTCCGGATGAACCAGGACCTTGGCCTCCGGGTGTTCCCGGCGCAGCGCCTCCAGCTCGCGGCCCTTGAACTCTTCATGCACGATGCAAGCGCCCTCCCATAGCAGCAGGTCCGCTCCGGTGGCCTCGCGCACGTAACGACCGAGATATTTGTCCGGCGCCCACAACACCGCTACGCCGCGCGCCTTGAGGTGATTCACCACGTCCACGGCGCTGCCCGAGGTCACCATCCAATCGGCGCGCGCCTTGACCGCGGCGCTGGTGTTGGCATAGACCACCACGGTACGCTCGGGGTGGGCATCACAGAAGGCGCTGAACTGCTCGGGCGGACAGCCGAGATCCAGGGAACATTCGGCCTTGAGATCGGGCATCAGGACGCGCTTTTCCGGATTGAGGATCTTGGCCGTCTCGCCCATGAAGCGTACCCCGGCAACCACCAGCGTAGAGGCGCGATGCTCGTGGCCGAAGCGGGCCATGTCGAGGGAGTCGGAAACGTACCCGCCGGTCTCGTCGGCGAGGATCTGGATCTCCGGATCGGTGTAGTAATGCGCGACCAGCACGGCGTCCTGGGCCGCGAGCAGCGCCTGGATACGTACACGCAGGGCCTCGCGTTCTTCCGGCTCGAGCCGTTCCACCACCGTCGGTGGGACCTGGAAGACCGGGACGTGGAATAGACTGGTGGTGTTCATAGCGATGCTATCGATTGCGGATCAGGCTCATAGACCCGCGCGCTCGGTAGATAATTCCCCGTGCTGCCTGGTGCTGGCGCGATACAAACGGGCTGGCCGCAGGCGCTCGCGGCTGATCCACTCCGGGCACGGCTCGATAAACCCGCCGGCGAGGATATGCTTGCGAAATCGCTGTTTGTCCAAGGCCCGTCCGACCAGCACCTCGTAGATGGATTGCAGTTCGGGCAGGGTGAATTTGACCGGTGTCAGGCGCAAATAGAGCGGTGCCTGCTCGATCGCCTCGGCCAGCCGCTGCCGCGCTGACTTGATGATAGCCTCGTGATCGAAGGCGAGCAGCGGTAAGCCCCGTAGCGGAAACCACTGCACCGCGGCAGCGTCGGAGTCGGCGCGCGGATGTACCTGTGCGGCCGGGGCCAGCGCAAAGTAAACGACCGAGATCACACGCTCGCGCGGGTCGCGATCCGGCCGGCCGAAGGTATGGAACTGCTGCAGGGGCAGGCCGCTCACTCCGGTTTCCTCTGCCAGCTCGCGGCGCGCACACGCCTCGAGGTCCTCATCGATATTGAGGAACCCGCCGGGCAAGGCCCAGCAGCCCTTATACGGCTCGGCGCCACGCCGGATGAGCAATACCACCAGCTCATGCTCCACGATGGAAAACAGCACCACGTCGGTGGTCACCGCCGGGTGTGGGTCCGCATGGGTAAAGGGCACGCCCTAGCTCGGCTGCGCGGGCCGCCGCACCGCAATGCACAGCTCGCGCAGTTGTCGCTCGGGCACCATCGCGGGCGCTCCGGTCAAGGGGCAGGCGGCGGATTGCGTCTTGGGAAAGGCGATGACGTCGCGGATCGAGCTGGACCCGCTCATCAGCATCACCAGCCTATCCAGTCCGAACGCAATGCCGCCGTGCGGCGGGCAGCCGTACCGCAGGGCATCGAGCAGAAACCCGAATTTCTCTCGTGACTCCTCGGGACCGATGCCAAGCAACCGGAATACCGCCTCTTGCAAAGCGCTCTGGTGGATACGCACCGAGCCGCCGCCGATCTCGGTACCGTTCAGCACCAGGTCATAGGCGCGCGACAGACTATGACCCGGGTCGCGTTCCAGCGCCTCGATCTCGGCAACCTTGGGCGCCGTGAAGGGATGGTGCAGCGCCTCCCAGCGACGCTCGCCCGGATTCCAATCGAACATCGGGAAGTCCAAGACCCAGAGCGGATACCAGCCCTGGGCGGTCAAGCCCAGATCCGTGCCCAGCTGTAGGCGCAGGTTGCCCAGCGCGTCGTTGACAATCTTGGCGTCGTCGGCACCGAAAAAGACCAGATCACCGTCTTGCGCCGCGGTACGCGCCAGGACCCCCTCGATGGCGGCGTCCGACAGGAGCTTCACGATCGGCGACTGTAATCCATCACGGCCGCTCGCCCTTTCGTTGACCTTGATATAGGCCAGGCCCTTGGCGCCGTAGCGCGCCACCAGCTCGGTATAGCCATCGATACTCTTGCGGGTCAGTTCGCCGCCGCGCGGCACGCGCAGCGCCGCGACGCGCGCCTCGGGGCGCTGCGCGGCCTGGGCGAAGACCTTGAACTCTACCGATTGCATCAGATCGCCCACGTCCACCAACTCCAACGCCACGCGCAGATCGGGCCGATCCGTGCCATAGCGCCGCAGCGCCTCTGCATAGCCCATGCGTGGGAACGGGGATGGGAGTTGGACCCCCAGCGCCTCGGAAAACAGCGTGCGGATCATGTCCTCCATGAGCCGCGTAATCAGCGCCTCATCCATGAACGAGGTCTCGATGTCGAGCTGGGTGAACTCCGGTTGCCGATCGGCGCGCAGGTCCTCATCGCGGAAACAGCGCACGATCTGGTAATAGCGATCGAGGCCCGACATCATCAAGAGTTGCTTAAACAACTGCGGGGACTGCGGCAGGGCGAAGAATTTCCCCGCCTGGGTGCGGCTCGGCACCAGATAATCGCGTGCGCCTTCGGGCGTAGCCTTGGTGAGCATCGGGGTCTCGACCTCGATGAATCCATGCTCGTCGAGATAGCGGCGCAGCACCCGGCAGGCGGTATGGCGCAGACGCAGGTTGTACTGCATGCGCGGGCGGCGTAGATCGATGTAGCGATAGCGGAGGCGGGCCTCCTCCTGGACGTTCTCTTCATCCACCTGGAAGGGCGGGGTCTCGGCGTAGTTCAGGATCTCCAGATGTTCGCCCACCACTTCGACCTCGCCGGTCGGCATATTGGGGTTGTCCGTCCCGGCCGGCCGGCGCCGCGCGCGCCCCTCGACGCGGACCACCGCTTCATGGCGTAGCCGCTCGGCGATCGCGAAGCTCTGCGGCAGCTTGGGATCGAATACCACCTGGACCACGCCCTCGCGGTCGCGCAGGTCCACGAAGACGACGCCGCCGTGGTCGCGGCGGTGATGCACCCAGCCGCACAAGGTGATGGGCTGGTCGACATGCGAGAGATTCAGTTGGCCGCAGTAATGACTGCGCATGGACGCCTCGGTTTTTCAAATGGTTAGAGCGATGCAGGGATGGTACGGGCTGGGTGATTGCGACGCAACTCGACCCCCTCCTGGGCGGACGGGCGCGCGCGCTGGTTACTCATTCCGCAGGCGCCGCCGGTGGCTTGCTTTCCGAGGTGCTGCTGCTCGCCGCGGCCGCGGCATCGGACTTCTCACCGCCTGTCTTTCCCCCCTCCCCGGCCGCTTTCTTATCTCCTGCCTCTGCACCGGACTTCTCCGCCGGCTTAACGCCTTTATTGCGGAAATCGGTGACGTACCAGCCCGTGCCCTTCAAGCGGAACCCGGCCGCCGAGACCAAACGCCGCAGGCTCGCCTGCCGGCATTCCGGACACTCGGAAAGCGGCGCGTCGCTGAGCGCCTGCATGGCCTCGGAGCGATGATGGCAGGCCGAGCACTCGTATTCATAGATGGGCATAACACTCCCCTTAATCCAAATGAAAGGGCGAAAAATAGGCGCTCTTGGGAAAAAATCAAGCCTTGGCGCTGCCCGTACGGGGCTTCCCGGCTTAACCGCTTTGTTTTGGTGTGGCCGTTCTGTATCATCCCGCGCCTCACAAACGGGCCGTTAGCTCAGCCGGTAGAGCAGCGGACTTTTAATCCGTTGGTCGATGGTTCGAATCCATCACGGCCCACCATTGAATACAGCCCCTGATGCGCCCAATGACATCGGCAGGCTACGGTATTTGCGGCGCAACGCCCGTACTTCGGCGCGATGATTATCGAGATGGAATGCCAGGCGCAACGCCCCCCGCTCCAGCAAACCCAATAGGGCATCCCCAGAATCGGGCTGGCGGGCCAGCAGAAAAAGGGGTTCGGTCAGGACCGGCTCGCACACTAGTAGCGGCGTTTCGAGCTTTTCGATCTGGGCGACCGCCCAGTCGTGATGCCGCTCGCGCCGATCGAAATAGGCGACCAGCGGACCAGTATCAACGATCGCCCATCGAGTCACGTCCGAAGTCTTTCATATGGTCCGGATTGGTCGCCAAATCGCTCACCCCTGAATTGACCATCCCGCAACAATCTTTCATCAGATCGTGCAGGGTTGGCGGTTTCGTCTCTCCCGCCGCTGATTTCTCCGGTTCTGGCGATTCGAGCACCCGGCGCAGCCCTTCCTCCACCAAGTCCTTGAATTTGCGCCCGCGCAACGCCGCCTCGGCCTTGGCGCGGCGGAACAGTTCATCGGATAGTTCAACGGTGGTTCTCATAAAGGCATTTATACAGCTTTATGCTTCCCCGTCAATGTCCAGAACGGTCTGTGCTGGCGCGGCCGTGCCGCCCTCCCGTGCGAGGCGCGCGATCTCCGGCCAGCTCTGAACCAAGCCATTGTTGGAGAGCGCTTGGTCGCACGTTTCGTGCGGTCCCGCCGCACAACGCCCGCGCTGCCGCCAGCGGCCGCCGCGCCCACCATACGTGCAGCGTCGAGGGATGCCCCTGGCGGATCGACTTCTCCGGCGCCGAGGCCTGTTGATCGCCTCTAGCGGAAGGGCGACTTCGATGAGTTTTTTCTTATACATGACGCTCAGTCATTGCGAGGTTTGGCCTTGCTCGCCGTCTTCGCGATTAAATCAAGCTTTTCCTGAATCTCCATGTCGAGCGTTCTTTCGGGAACATAAGGCGCGAGTGTATGGTAATCGGTTTTTCGCATCAGATTGGGCAGGCCGAGATTCTCGTAAAACCTCTTGAACAGCGGATCCAGAAATTCGTCGCTGGCCTTGATATCCGGTCCCCAAGGCGAGGGCTTTCCCAGCGCCGCAAGGGCCGATTCAATCGTGGCGATGGCCTCCTCCATAGTGTTTCGCCACGACTGGGCAAAGAGTTCACCACCGTGATTGCGGCCCTGCGCTTCCGCAAACGCGAGTAAGGCATCCTGGGTGCAGAGATAGTTTTCCAATTCACGGCGTTGCCACATAACCTGTCCAAGTTGCGGATCGCCCGGGGGCAACTGCTCAAGCCGGTCGTAGATCGCAATACCGACCAGGTCATTTTTAGCCTCTCGGAGACCATAGAAGTGCTCTTGCGCCTTGCGTGGCTGGTTGGCCACATAATGCACGAACGGCCGTGCTAAGTGCGCTTTGGCTGGGTGGTCAAGACGCGTCGCAAAGGCGCGCAAAATGGCAAGGTCCGTGGAGCCTTCGAGGTAGAGGACCCAGCCAACCTCCTCCGCTTGATAGTAGTGTTCGAAACCGATTTCCCTAAGCGCCTTCAGCACTTGACTGCCACGGTCGTCGATGCGGTGCGGCTGACCGACAAAGGCAATCACGACGTCGCGATCCGCCGCCTCGTTGAGGATAACTTCGGAATGGCTCGCGGCTATTATTTGGCTGCCAGTCTTGGTAGCCGTGTCAGCGAGGAGCTGGTAGATCTGCCTCTGCCGGAGAATTTCGAGGTGAGCATCCGGCTCGTCGAGTAACAGCACGGCGCCAGGATTCACCGTCATGTGCGCGAGCAGTAGCAGAGTTTGCTGCTGACCGCGACCGCTAGAAGAAATGTCGAGCCGAACGTTTCTACGCGCCCGGTAGGACATCACAATCTCGCCGCGCTCTTTAATGTACTGCGGCGGATCGAGGCTTATGCCGAAGAGATCCGTGATG
Organism: Gammaproteobacteria bacterium; assembly: GCA_050740655.1. GTDB lineage: Bacteria > Pseudomonadota > Gammaproteobacteria > JACCXJ01 > JACCXJ01 > JBOIDW01. Next base: position 6,089 of record JBOIDW010000300.1, read on the forward strand.
CGTCGCGTGAGTTCATCCCATTTGCTCTGCCCGTTTTTCCCCTGCAGGACCTGGTAGCAGAGGTTCCGCAAAACCTCGGCGGTCCGCCCTTCGCCCAAGCGGACGTTGATCGCGCCTTCCTCAAGACGGGTCTCATTGCCGGACAACCCGGACATCGGCGGTAGATAGGCGACGCGAACTTGGGCCGCTTCTTGCGGAACTTCCATCCGCCGCCCGCCATCGGGCAAGCGCAGCGAACGGCAGTAAAAAGATTCCTCGTTGGCGTAATCGAATTCCAAGCCGCAGCTCCAGCACTTACCGCCGGAAACGCCCTCAACCACGACCTCGATTCGAATGTTCCGAGTACCGTTGCCGCGCGTGGATTCACGCACATGTAGGTCGCGCCAGAGGAGATTTGCGGTTGGAACCGGGACAGCGATTACGTCCCGCCGGTTTATTGTGACACCCGAACGCTTTTCTGGGACATCGCCGGCGCCGCGCTTCTCGATCCAGCGCTTGACGCCAATATCCCATAGGGCAAGTGCTTGCAGGGCCGAGGTCTTTCCGGCGTTGTTCGGCCCGATCAGAACGACGCGGTCACCAAGCTCCAGTTCGACTTCTTCGAACAGCTTGAAGTTGCGGATTACGAGTTTGCTTAACATGGCCTAGTCGCTACAGGCACTGGTTTAGCCCGAAGTATATCTCCAAGCCAAGATAGCGGGAAGGCGGTGGGCCTGATCACGCGCTTGTACTGTTGAAGGTACCGCATGGTTGGCACCACGCGTCGGTCCTTTCAGTAGCTCGGCTTCAGGCCCACCCAGCCACCGATCGGCGCACCGGCACCGAAGAAACGGTCGTCGGCAAAATTCGCAAACACCTCATCGGCCGCTCCCAGCAGGCCAAACGTTTCATAGTCGACGTCAAGTGCGTTCTCGATGCTGGCGTACGCCTGAACATGCTTGTTGACTCGGTAGCTGCCGCGCAGATTGACCACGGCGTAGGCATCGGTGGTGTCTAGATCCCGGCGCGCATTAGTCAGCCCTCTTTCGATGGACCGTCCAATATCCGCGGTATCCATTCTTGACCATAGGGGCCAATCAAGTCGTGCAGTCCTCAGCTAGGCCATCACCTCCCAGCAGAGATCATAGAATCTCCGATCCCGGTCATAACGCATATGATCGCCCGCCGGCGCCTGCCCACCTTAGGAATCGACGCCGTACCGTTCAGTCTACTCGTCATAATATTTATGTGTTTCTCGCCGCCCTGCTCGGGTGAAACTTGCGCGAACCTCTCCGCCGAGGCCTTACAGAACATGGTTCTACGATACGCGTTCGTATCGAGGTTGCTGGTTGGCATAAGGCTTGTCGTTGCATTCGTAAAGAAAACCTCAATAGCGAAGGTGATCAGGACCTGGAACGCACAGCGGCCGCATATGCATGAACTTACTACCACGAATATCGCTGAAGAATATTCCGAGCGGCTATGCCGGTACGTTGAGCACGGTCCAGCACGTCACTCACCTGATCAAGCACGGCGCCAAGGACTTCTATGTGCGGCAAACCGCCATCGACATCTTGTTGCAGAGAGGTGTCAAACCGAAGGATTACCTGGGGGAGATCAAGGCGCTGTTCGAATGGGTGCAGCAAAACGTTCGTTACACCAAAGACACTTACCGTGTGGAGGTTCTTCATTCCGCGCGGCGGATGCTGGACCTACGCGCCGGCGATTGCGACGACATGGCCATCCTGTTGGGTGCAATGCTGGAGGCTATCGGTCATCCGGTGCGTTTGGTGTTGACCGGCCCTGATCCACTTAGGCAGGACCTCTTTTCGCATATCTATATCGAGGTATTCCACCGAGACCGATGGATACCGTTGGATGCAACGATGCCGTACCCGATGGGCTGGGCGCCTAGGGCCGTGGTGAAAAAAGTCATGGACATTGAGAGGCAACCGAACATGATGGCTGAGGACTTGGAACTGCAAGGTTTTGACGCTCCAATAGCGGTGCCGGATTGGTTGAAAGGGCTCATCCGCGCCATCCGAAATGAGGCCATCCCGCCCAAGGATGCACGGGTGAAGTCATTGTGGGACTTGCTACGACAGCGTCAACTGCTGCGCCGGAGTCCCTGGCTTAAGGCGTTGTTACATCGGATATGGTACCAGGGCCTGCCGCAGGCCCGGCCGCGCCCGCGCGCGACACAGCGGGTCAAGAAACGTCTGCGGCGTTGGGGCATCCTCCCGGCACCTGTAGTCAGTGTGGCAGCGCGACCTACGGTGCCGCCCCGCCCTTTAGCACCCGGCATGGTGCAGCCGCTGCGCCCGGTGGCCGTAAAGCCCGTCGGCATGGTACGGCCCGCGGGTATGCAGCCGGTGAAGCCGGTGCAGATGAAACCGGCGGCGGCTACGCGAAAATGAATAGCCGGCTAGCAATGCATGCGCCCGGGGAGTCGCCCAGCGGCGCCCTGAACCGCGACGTGCGGCAAGGGATCGGCTTGTACCGGAAATTCAATCGTTACGGCCCGACTCGCCTCACGCAGTTGACCCACCCTCGGGTAATTCCGCCCGTCGTCGTAGAGCTGGGTGAGCTAGTGGGCCTGATCTATCGCTCCGACAAAGGGCAACCGGGCCGGCCACAGACCTATATTCATTTCATGGAAGAACCACCGCGTTTGGTGAGCAACACCGAAGGCACGCAGCTCTACCTCGTGGGCGGTCGCTACCGGATCACGCCGCGCGGCATTGAAGGTTGACACCAAGATGACTGCTCAATCGCCATCGGATTGCAAGTGCGGCAACAAAAAGGCCCGCGACAAGCACCAAGCCTTGGGCCTGGACGAGCTCATGATCGTCAATCCAGGTCCGATGCCCGAGAGGGAAACGTATTTCCTCGGCCAGGACGGCACCCTCTATCAGGTGCAGGGTCTGGGAGAGGACGGCAACCGGCGAGAGGCCCAGCGGTATCTATTGGGTGAGGACGGTACGCTGTACCAGGTCGCAGGCTCGGGCGCGAATGCCTCATCGGGGCTTGGCGAACCTTCGACGACGGGCTCGGGTGGGGGCGAAAACGGTGATTCCGGCCGGTACTTCCTCGGAGCCGACGGCACTCTGTATGAATTGATTCGATAGCGTGCTCGGTCTTCATGCCCGAGCAGGACCAGGCGTCCAACATTAATCTGCAACCATTCCGTTAGAGGAGGAGTCATTATGGCAAAGGTTCAAGGCGTTAAAGAAAAGCTTCACTCGCCCATATACGATGCTTTCTTCGTGAAGGACGAAGATAAGGCCGGAGGAGGAGTAGGCAAGAAAACGTTCGTAGACTTTATGACCGACCCACGGGTGATTCGCTTCTTCGTGGATATCCAGAACAAGACCAGGTTGGAGACGAATCTGCAAGCCTCGGGCGTATTGCCCAGTCTAAACACCTTTGAGGCTCGTGCGCTGCGAGTCGTCGTCTCGAGCTTGCGGCTGCCAAGTCCAACGCCGACGTATACAAGCAAAGAGAAAGAGATCAAGAGTGCGGTCATTGAAGCAGCGACCGAGGGGGAGATCGTGGCGGATCTAATCTACAACTCCGTCACCTCACTGATCGTGGGCGAGAAGGTCATGATCGAGATGCCGACCTACTGGTTCCCGGCCGGTGCCGGTGTCAGCCCCGGCTTTCCAAGGGTCTCGAATCACGGCGAGCCCGATCCCACGGCGACGTTCCGTTTCGCCGAGCCGGTGTTCATCGAACCACAACAGAACTTCCGCGTCGAGATGTCGTTCCCTCATAGCGTGCCCGGACAAGGGGTCACGTTACCGGCAAGTACGGTACCCGATCCCGCCAGGCTAGCCAACGTGACGGGCCCGCTCCGGATCTGGGTGGTGCTGGACGGCTACCTGACGCGCGATGTCCAGTAAGCGGCTTGAATTCGGAGGAGACGAACCATGAGGTACTTAAGTGAAAACGATGTGACCCAGATGATGGGTAGCGGTTATCTCGGCGAAGTGCGCCAAGGTCCCGATGGAAATCTGTATCAATACGTACAGGGCGTGGATGGGCTGGGCAATCCCATCGGCGGCTTCTGGCGCAGGTTTAAGCGCTTGGCTCGCCGGGTAGTGCGCAAGGCACTGCCCTACGTCCAGCAGTTCGCGCCTTTGATCCCCGGCATTGGGCCGGCCCTGTCGGTGCTGACATCGGCGATACCGGCTGCATCGGGGATGGCCCCGATGATGGCGCCCGCCGAAATGCCGGCGGCAATGCCCGCCGCTCCTGCCGCAGAAGCCGCGCCGCCCCCCGAAACCTCAACGGCCGGTCTTGGCTTGGGCGCGATCGCGATGGGGCAGGACGGTCACCTTTATCAATGGGTACAGGGCGTCGATGGTTTGGGCAATCCCATCGGGTTCTGGAAAAGACTGCGCAGGTTTGCACGCCGGGCGTTACCTATCGCCCAACAACTCGCGCCATTCATTCCGGGCGGCGCTGCAGCGCTGACAGCGGCGGCGCCAATTCTCCAACAAGCAGGCGTCGCGGGCCATGCCGGGCTGGGTGCGCTCTACCAGGCGCCGGACGGCACTCTGTACCAGCAGGTCCAAGGGCTGGCCGAGGACGAGGAACTGCGAGGCCTGGACGAAGACGAGGAGTTGCGCGGATTGGATGAAGACGAGGAGCTACGCGGCCTCTCGGAAGAGGAGGACCTGCGTGGCTTGGATGAGGATGAAGAGCTTAGAGGCTTGGCCGAAGACGAAGAGCTGCGTGGCTTCGAGGCAGACCAAGAGATGGAAGGCATCGACGGTTACGTGCGGCAGGACGGCATGCCTGGGCTAGACGCCTATGTGCCTCCGGAACCACCACAAACGCGCTGGCACACGGCGCCAGCCCAGTCGCCCGAGATCTGGAAACCGTTGTGGTAGCGCGAATTAACCTCAATCACACGTTACGGAGGAAGCGGTCATGAGATCAGGACTCGGACAGACCCAGACGTTCGTGCCCAAGGCAGCGGATACGATCGTGCCGCCGGCCGTCGCTCTGGCGACCAAAGAGATCCCCTACGACTACGTGGCCAAATTCACGCTGAAGGGAACCCGGGGTAATCGCGTCCAGGACGTGATCAACATCAGCGTCGAGGGCGGCTTTGTGGCCGTGGCAATCGGTTACAGCTTTATTCCACCACGATTGCCAGCATTGCCATCGCCTCCCGATCCCGACACAAGTAGTGGAGGTGACACCGTAAATTTCGGACCAATCGTGAAATGGGTGCTGAGCGTTCTCCGACTCCCCGCCTTTAAGCTTCCGGATAATCTCCATCCGCTTCCAAGCATGTTGCTCGAATGCCACCTAGTCCGCTTGTGTGGGATCGACTTCAAATACAGCATCGTCGATAGCGGTACCGGTCGGGAGTTGCAGAACCAACCGATTCACAACATCGCCGGGCTGGGTGAATCGAGCGGTGAACGCCCGTTTCGGCCTTTCGCCAAGCCGATGCTTTTCTTGCCGCGGTCCACCATTCGCATCGAAGTCGAAGAGATCTCAGAGGGGCCGATTTATACCGGGGCAGAGCTCTTCATCGTGCTGCACGGCTACAAGATGCTGGGTTACGGCACCGCGTTGCCATGAGCGTAAGTCACTTCTGCGCTGTCCCTCGGGACACGGGTTATTCGAATGTCTGCCAGGTCTGCGGAGTTCCCGCCGATGCGGGCTACTTCGATGTCGCCGGCATCAAGACCGCGCCACCAGCCGGGGAAGAGGTGGAGCTGGCTCGCTACGAGCTGCATTCCCAGTACTGCGGCACATTGCTCTATTTCGCCCAGTATGCGGAACGCGCAGCGCCTCAGCAAACTCCGCTGCAAGTCATCTCCCATACCCCCGGTTACGAATGGCTCATCCTCTGCAACAATCAACCCCGTGCGCCCTATCTGCCCACCAGCTTGATCTTGAATCCCTGGGGATACAACGCGCTGCCTATCCATCTGCGATTGGAAGAAGGCTGCACGCTGAGGTTCGTTGTCAGGAGGGTAGCACCCACGGTAACGCAGGAATTGTCGCAAGTGGGGGGCCGACTTCTGGGCCGGTCCTGGTACAACACCATCTACGGCGGAGTACCCAACCGTTTGTAGGTACCGAAGGGAAAATTGCGCTGGCTGCGACCAGCAGTGTGCGTTCCAGACCCATCAGGACCACATTCATGTGGCGAGGTAGGGCGGCAGATTCCCAAATGGAAGGAGGTTCATCATGTATATACGAACAAACGAAGGGTTAGGGCAATTCGTCACAAAGAATGGACACAGACGTACCCCGTGGAGCGAGTGTGCACACCAAGGCACGCGCCAACGCGCGTGCGCTATAATTTTTAAGGTTAAATTTCGAAACTCTTTTGGAGATTTTCGTCAGGAAGTGGAACGAGCGTTTGGGAGATGGATGACAGGGCCCCGTGCGCGGATGTTAATTAAAAAGCGGGAAGGAGACTTAAAGGCAACCCACAACGACATGCTTGATTCCAAAGTTCCTGATAATGCTCCTATAGAGCTATGGGGCACTTTCATTTATCGGGGGCCGGATGGTGGCGAGTGGCGCATTGTTGATATAGAGAATCTTTTTTTGTTTAAGACCTCTCCAGTGCCAACTCCAACCCCGTCTTTGAATCAGTGTCGGAAAGAAAAAGGATTCTTGGTTTGTAAGAAGCCTTGTGTGCAAGGTTTTTGGCGCGACGGACTTTTCTGGGAACTCGCGCCCGGTGCCGCTGACCCCGCTAGACCCAATGAGTGCTGGTATGCATCCATTTTAGCTGCTGAACCTTCGAAATAGGTCGGAGTGAATTTTAATGGCAGTTCTCTTTGGTTGTCCTTTTCCATTAAGGACGTACAACACCATCTACGACGGCGCACCCAACCGTTTGTAGGCATGGAAAGTGGAAATCGAGCTGGTTATGAAACTGGTGGTCAATGTATTCAATGTAGGGTGGGTTAGCGTCGGCGTAACCCACCACAGCCGTCGGCAAGGAAGGCGACTCATTACCAGGCCAAGGTCTGAAGAGGCAAGCGAAGGACAACTATTATGTACATGTACGCGAGAGAAGGGTTGGGTCAGATCCCGACAACGTTGCAACCCCTCCCCCGTAACCTCCCGCGGAGTGGCTATGCGTTCGGACCAGCTCCGAGTGCGGTGGAAGGCTTCGGCCAACCTGACCCACCAGAATGCCCCGAGGGCTGTCCCCTCACCGCTGAAGACTGCCGCAGATTGTTGCGCCAGGCCATCCGCGACGCGATCGTTCTCGCCTCCAACGCCGCGAGCAAACTCGAAGCTGCGACCATACTCGAACCGAATGCTCGAGATACCGAGACCGCCATGACCGCGAGGCGATTTAAGTCCTTCTTCGGTCACGACCCCTCACGGCCAGTCAAGCACGCCGGCAACAAGGCGTCTGGCGCCATCGTCGCCGGGCGGTTTAGAAGGTGTGCAAAGGAATTAGGGGGAGGGCGTAGAACCTTATATCGATGTGGCTGTCCTGGCTTCCCAGCAAACACCAATGCGTCGACTAGGTCGCCAAATGAGGTGTGGCTGTGCCCGCAATTCTGGACTCCCCCCGCGGGCTTGCCATATTCCGATCGACGCTTCCGTGCGGCAGTAATCCTGCACGAGATGCTCCATCAGCTCTTACAACACGTTCGCCACGACGAGAGGGAGAGACGGAGAAACAACGCCTATTGTTATGAAGTATTTGCATTGCGAGTCAAGCGCCATGTTGCAGAACAAGAGCACGTAACAAGCTGCACGGATAGGCCTGCTTGAGACAACAGGCGTAAGAGCGATGGAAACTGGGGTCGCGACGGAACGTGGGGTCGGAGTAGCCGTCGGCAAGGAAGCCGACTCATTACCGGCCCGATAAATAAAGGGACAAGCTGCGGTTGTCGGTTCGGTGGGTTACGGACTTTTCCCTAACCCTCCTACATTGCCGTTCATTCGTCGCTAGAGACGAGGGAGAGAACTCATGTACATTCATCTCGGGCAACCAACGCCCACGCCGGCACCTCTGCCCCCTCAGCCGGCTCCCGGGGCCACGCCGCAACCGACCACACCGCCCAGTGCGGGGTACCAGTTGACGCTCGGCCCCGCAGTCCTGGTGCACCCGATCAAGCGGATCGATTGCAGCGACGTGCAGCTCCAGGAGATCGCGCGGATCGTTGGGCGGCCGGTCTCCGCCGACGAGGTCGGATCGACGGTTAAGCAGGCCATCGCCGGCGCGATTGGGCTCTCCCGAGCCGCCGCCGTCGCCGTGGTCGGGAAGCAGGCTCGGCTTTTCGAGGCGGTGTTCGGGCTGCCGCCCGGCTGGCACCCAGCCGGCGTCTCGTGGCGCGTCGGAGGCGTGGTGCGCAAGCGGTTTGAGTTGGCAGCCCGGCTTCTGACGAGCGGTTCCCTTCGGATCTCCTGTTTCGGATGGTTATCGCCACCGGCCGCCGATGACACACCGGAGAAGTACTACATCAGGGCCATAGGGGACAAATATCGGATCGGTCTCGGCAGGCGTTTCTGGGAGAGCGTCCGGGACAACGACCCTGAATCGGCCGAGGCGGCGCTCGTGGCGGCAGCACTCCGGGTGGCTTTTGGCCAGTTGATCAGGTTCACCAAGGACGCGAAAACCAAGAACCGGGCCTATTGCTATCTCCGATACGCGCTCTTCTCGGCAAGTCGTACGATCCCGAGCTGGCTCGCGTCGGGGTGCCCGGTGCCGCCGGATCGGTGGAACCGGTTGATGCCCTCTCCGGGCCCGACCGCCACGCCACCCGCCGTACCGCCAAGCTCCCCAGCCGCGCCGACCGCGCCCCCGCGTCTGCGGCTGACCGACGAGGAACTGGAACGCATTCTCGGGATCAAGCCCGCCGATCCACTGGCCGCCCACATCGACTGGATCATCAGCCAGGTGCCACCAACGGCGGCCGCGCGCCCGTCCTTAGGCGACCTCTTGAAGCGTAAGCTCGACGCCGCGGTCGATCGGGCGTCGGAACGGCTCGGGGTACCGTCCCGGTTACGCAAGTACGTCCGCCAGGCGGCGCGGGGCGCCGCGAAGACCGGGTCGAAGCTGGTGGTCGAGGAGGGGCTCCGGAAAATGGGCCTGGACAGCAGGGAAGTGATCGAAGCCGTGTGGGCGACCGTCGAGCGGGTCGCCAGGGAAACGCCCTAGCGAGGAGGCCGCGCACGTGTATCAGACTGTTCGCATCAACCGCGTGGATGGGCTCGGCGCCACGCTCGGATCTCAACTGGGGCAGCCGGGCTCCGTCCAAATCGGTGTTCCCGTGCGCCACGTCGAGTGTTCCGCGATCGGGCTGGCCGATCTGACCGACTGGACTCAATTCAACTGGACCTGCGCCGCGATCAAAGCGGATCTCGATCGAGACGCCGGAGCCGCCGCGGCCATGGCAAGGGCTGCATCGAGATTCATCGAAGATCCGAACCCCGACCAACTGGCGGCGTTCGTTGACGTCTTTGGCTCCCGACCCGAAAGCCTCGTTCCGGGGACTCGCTTGATCATCGGAAGAGTCGTCAAGGCGAGGTTCGATGGCGTCTTCAAGCTACTCGATTCTGGCGGGCTGCTGTATTCGCTCGGGCTGCCGGCGCGCGCGGGCGGACCGGAGCCGGGCGATCGACTCGGCTACCAGTTCAAGGCAAAAGCGGGACAGTTGTGGATCGCGTTAGGCCGCGTGCATTTCACTGAGCCCTTCCCCGATCAGCGGGCGTCCAACGTGCTCGCGGCAACGATGCTGGCGGCGTACGGCGAGTGGGTCAAGCGGACATCAGCCGCACCGCCGCTCAACAACGTCTTCTGCTACCTCAAGTTCGTCTATCGCGCCTGGGGTGGTTTGGAAGCGCCGCTGTGGGTGCTGGACCACTGCTCCGGAACCGCCTAACGGCCAGGCGGACCGAGTCCGGGCTCGGACAGCTCACCGCGCGAGGAGTTACTGCGAAGCTCCGACCGGAAGAAATAGGGTCGGAGTAAGTTGTATTCAACACCCCAACTTACAGGAGAAATACGATGGCTACAGTTTCTATCACATCAAATGAAGGCAAGCTTAACTCTGCATCCGCGGTTCTGGAGGTAGCTGCCACAAATAAGGAATACAACCAACCGACGTTGCATATCAAACAAGCAGGTAAACGCGGAGGCGCGGCCTCGATCAGGATCGATGACCCGAATCCCGACATCGAGTTTGTCGAGACTGGCTTAACGGGTCCTGATCCCGGTGCCGGGAAGTTCGAGATTGCCGTTCAGGCGGACCAGCTCCAGATCAATGGCCGCAAAGCCGATGTTAGCCCCGATAAGAAAGGCTTCGATACTATTGTCGTATTTGAGCGGCCGGAAGTTGGCGGCAATATCGGCATCGGATTCAAGGAAGCCAAAGACTTTAAAAAGTTTGGAGGAGGAAAGGGTGTCATCGCGATCGCTAATGCCTCGGTCGCCCCGTCCCCGTCAAAGAAGCTCGCTGGCGCCGGGATTTTGTATGTCGAGAACGGGGAGCTCAAGTATATGGGCTCGAATGGAACGGTGACAGTGATCGCGCCAGCCTAGCCAGTCAACTCAATAATGATCAATACGGTAATGCGACAAATTCCCTCTACCTCCGGGAGAGGGCTAGGGTGAGGGTGATGAAAAATAAGGTTTTATCTTTTATGTCCCCTCATCCCAACCTTCTCCCTCAGGGAGAAGGAGTATGAGGATCAAGTGGACTGACTACTAGGATATGGCCTCTATAAAGAGGAGGTGAAAGATGAGTAATGAGACAAGAGATTCTGGTCATGAAGTACCTTCTTGGGCTCAAAGCGATCCTCACTTTATCTGGCCCCTCGGCAAGAGCCCCAGCACGCCAGACGAGATGAACACGTCCTACGGTCCGCGTATCGACGCTGATCGCTGGGACTTCCATGACGGCATCGACCTGCCCGCTCCCCTTGGCACACCGGTCCATGCGATGGCGAAGGGCGAGGTGCATCGTGCCGGGCCAGCGGATAAAACCGGCCTGGGCCAGGGTTTCGGGTCAACGCATGTCATTCTCAAAGTCTGCGATCCGACGGACGGACAGAATGACCTGTTCCTTGTCTATCTCCATCTCGACAGCATCGCGGAGGGCGTGATTCCCGGTGCACGAGTGAACCAGGGCGACGTGATCGGCGCGGTGGGTCAGGAAGACGCGACCTACCCCCATCTTCATTTCGAGTTCAGGAAAGGCGGGCCCGAACAAGTTCGAAGCGTTCACCCCTTGAACTACCTTCCCTATCTCAATAAGGCGAACTTCAAGCGGCTCCGTTTAGATCGCTGCAATTTCTATCGCGACGATGGCGACAAGAGGGCGGTGAGGCTTTGCTTTGCAGTCCGGGATCGGCGGGAGGGCGATTTGCAGGGCGTCGATCTGACATTGACGGGCGACGGCGTCGCGGCCCAGAAC
>JBOIDW010000301.1:0-3610 GCA_050740655.1 Gammaproteobacteria bacterium
TCGACGAACTCCTGCATGCGGTCGAGGCAGGCTTTGTAGAGCGGCTCCAAGATATTCAACGCGGCGAAGAGAAATGCTCCGGAGCCACAGGTCGGATCTAGGATCGTGATTCTCTCGATCGCGTGCCAGAAGGCGCGGAGCAGCTCCGGGCCCTCGCAGTTCGCGATCACGTCCTGGGCGACCTGGCGGACATCCAGGTTGAGAGTGATGAGATCATTGATGTCGTGGACTTCGCCGGCGGTGAGTTTGTATTTGATCTCCTCGTAACGCCTGCGCCGGGCCACGACCTCGCGCCAGATCTCCGTGGGCAGGGCGTGACTCGGCGGAGCGGCCTTGTTCCAATTCTTTCGTAGCCGAATGGTCTCGATGTCGTTTACCGAGGCAACCTCGCCGACGGTTTGGTGCAGCGTTGGTGGATTGAGTCCGGCGGCGACGCCTTCCGGCAGTTCATGAGTTTTGTCGAGCGGCATGCCGCATTGCGGATGGCCGGACTGGTAGTCCCAGGTAATTCCGTGCCGCACGGCGGGATAGATGTAGCGGTCGGGGTCGTCCCTCAGCAGGTCCCAGACGGTCGGGCCTTTTGGGTTTTCAAACGCCACCTTGCACTTGGTGCGGGCAGCGTCGAAGAGGAAGGGGATGACCGTATTCTTGCTGATGTACTCGGTGATGTCCTCTTTGGTGTAGTACGCCCCCATCTGTTTCTGGTTGATGTACTTCTCGAAGATGTAGCCCAACACATCGGGATTGATCTCGTTGTCGGCGCGCAGCGGGCGCTCGTCCAGGTGCCATTGGTACTGGTCGAAGAAGTCAAAGATGCGCTCGAAGGACTCATCCGGGATTTGGATGCTCTCGCCGTAGCGGTCGGGTCTTTCGAGTTCATGGACGTCGAAGATGCCGCCGTTGAGATAGGGAATGCAGCCAATCAGCTTTTCCAGCTCCGGCGTGCGGGCGCGGCCGCCCAGCCCCTCGTGGAACAGGCGCAGGATAAAGTAACGGTAAAACGAGTAGAACTTGTCCCGCCCATGCTCGGCCCGCATCCGATTCAGTCGGTTACGCAGGTAGTCGTGGTCACTGTCGAGAAAACCCTTGCGCTGGATGAAGTAGACGAACATCAAGCGGTTCAACATCACGGAGGCATACCACTCGCGATCGGCGCTTTCCGTAATACCGGTGACGAACTTGAGGAAGGCCGCGTGCTCCTTCTGGAACCGATCGTAGAAGCGCTTGGTAATACGCTCCACATCAAAAGCAGCGCGGGCGCGGCGTGTAACGTCGGTCTGAGAAAGGGCTTCCTCCTCGTCCAGCGTGAAGGCGATGGCGTCGAGTTTCTGGAGCAGCGCGTCGCCGGGCTGGGATCGGTGGTAGGTGTGTGGTCGGGCGACTGCCGGCCTGCCGGGCTCGCGCTTGACCCAATGCCAGATCTGCGTCTCGTTCGCCGGGTCAGTGAAGACGATCAGGTGTTCGTATACGGATTTTGCGACTTGGCGTTCGATCTTCGCGCGTTGAGTGGAATCGGGCAGGCGCTGGCCACTCGGCGCGGGACAGTGGTACGCGACCATTCCCCGCTTGTGTGCCAGCGCTGGGAGCGTCAGGATCGAGCCATCAATCGTGATGTCCAGCGGGGTGGTATAGTGATCCCAGCCAAGCGCATCGATGAAGAGGCTTCGCAGGTCGCCACTGGCGAGCAGTTGGCGAGCGCGAGTCGAGTTCAGGCTCATTGGTAAGCTTCAGTTCATGAATCCGCGGCGGGCGCGAGCCCGAGCGAACAGATGATCTGGGGTTCTTTGGATTGCTCCTCGTCATGGACGAGGCAGAGCCGGTCGTCATCGTGCAGGGCCATCGCCAGCTCCGCCAGCTTTTCGTCTGAAATGCCGGCGCGCAGCTGGCGGTTGAGGGAGTCGATTGCCGACTGGCGGAGCGGGAATCGGTAAATCTCCTCGATAGCCTTGCTGAGTACCGGGGATTCGAACAGCGTGCCCCTCACCTGTTCGGCGTAGCGCTTCAGGCGCTCGTACGTGCGGAAACGCGCGCCCGAGGGCCGCCCCAACTGCCCGCCAACGGACTTCTCCTCGGCAGCGATAAGCTCCACAGCCTTGCGGACCAGCTCGTGATGGTTCTTCTGCCGGGGGAGCGCCGGTGTGTCGGGTGCACACTCGGCAGCCTTCAAAATCTCGAACTGCGATTCGGTGATGGGATTACCGTTCGTATCAAGCCAGGCGAGCGCGTCGTTGTCCTGGGCCGTTCGCAAATAGACGAGGACGCCGTGCGGCTTGTTTGCCGTCGCATGGTGCGGGCGGGTGGAGTAGACGACCGGCGGCAAGGCCGGGATGGTTTTCTGCAACTCGGGAAAACGGTCAATGGCGTTCTTCCAGATCTGGTAGGCGTAGGATGCGAGGTCCACCTCGGTCTCGGTTTCGCCATCGAGGATGCCCGCTTTCTCGTGGTAGAGATCGAGCAGCTTCTGCCGCTCGCGTTCGTCCTCGAAGAAGGCTTCGTCCGTGCCGACCACCTCGGCATTCTCGTGAAGACGCTGCCGCACGCGGGCACGCAGGCGAATCAGATTCTCGACGCCCTCGGCGGGCAGAAAGGAATAACAGAGGATCTTCTCGGACTTCTGTCCGATGCGATCCGCGCGGCCGGCGCGCTGGATCAGCCGGATGACGGCCCAGGGCAGATCGAAGTTCACGATGATGGCGCCGTCCTGGAGGTTCTGGCCCTCGCTCAGAACGTCTGTCGCGATCAGGACCCGAAGTTCCTGATCCGGCGTGACCTGGTCGCGCTTGCGGTTGTTCTCGGGGCTGAAGCGCCAAGCGTAGCTGGTCGGATCCTCGGAATTACCTGTGACACCCGCGAGCCGCTCAACATTCCTGACGCGAAGTTGCGCCTCCAGATAGCGCACGGTGTCAGCGAACTGCGTGAAGACGATGATCTTGTCATTGGGATGATGCTCGGTGAGCAGCGCATGCAGTGCTTCGAGCTTGGCGTCCTTGGCCGGATCCCAGGGTCCACAGTGCGTAAGGACGGCGAGAAGGCTGGCGGCGTCGTCCGCCAGATCCGTGGCGAGGGACTTGACGAAGAGGTCGGGACGAAGCCACTTGAAACGGCGCTTGAACTGGGTGGCATATCGCTGGTACGCCTCGGAAGCCCGTCGAGAGAAGTCGGCAGCCGTGCGCAGCCCCAACGTTCCGTCGTCCACATCCTCATCGTAGTTCCCTGGGTCGAGAAGGCCGGCATCCTGCGTGCCGAGGGGCAGTGGCAAGCCGTGCTCGATCGCATGCAGGAAGATGTAGTTGCGCAGAATGTGGCGCTCGATGGACTGCTGAAAGGCCTCGCCGCTGCTCTCGAGCCGCTTGAATAGGTTCGTCCGGCAAAACCCCATCAGCCGTTTGCCGGCGCGAGACAGGTCTTGCAGTTGCCTGGCTTCGGCCGGCGTGGGCGGCTTGTGCGGTGTGGCCGCAACGTAGTTGGCCAAGCCGTACCGCGGCAGGTTAAGGGCATTGATGGCGCTGACGACATCGGGCGCGTACAGGCGGGCGTACTGGTCAGTCGGGTCCTGCTCGTCAATCCTAAACTTCACCGTCTTGGGAACGCGATCCGGGAAGTAAGAGCG
>JBOIDW010000302.1:0-3384 GCA_050740655.1 Gammaproteobacteria bacterium
TCCCAGTCTAGGCATGGTGCATTTCCTCCCGGTCAATGTAAACGATCGGACAGTCCGTAACCCAAACCCACCGGCTTTTGGCCGGTGGTTGTTTTAGGACTCCTTGGTATCCTACAAGCGATGCGGGCACTGTCAAGAAGGTGAAGCCCGCCTTTTTGCCCTGCTATCGCTGCTTGGTTGCCGATCGCGTAGCAGTCAGGTAGCTTAAGCGCTAGTCGAAGGCGTCATTGGAAGCGCTACCCACTTCGCAGCGCGAATCGAACTCCTCGATCACTCTGCTCACGGCCATAATAAATCGCCCTGGTAGCTCAGTTGGAGAGAGCGTCCGCCTCCTAAGCGGGAGGTCGCCGGTTCGAGTCCGGCCCAGGGCACCACACTAGCATTCGAGCAAGTCCGATAAAGTCCATAAGAACTTGAAAATACTAGTTATATAGTCCTAATAGCATCCTGGGAGCCTGAGCCAACCGAAGCTACCGAGCCGGTTGGGAAGCATCCGGCGGTGTTCGGGTTCGGTACGGTGCGGCCTGCTGCGGGCCGCAAGCCCTTGGCGCACGATTTTTTGGGGCGAAGGGCGCCGTAGTGGAGGCAGATGCCGCGACATCGTAGGAAATCCATGAGTGGAACGCCTTGATGTAGTCGTTGTGTCGCGTGTAGATCTCGCCGTATCGAACGCACGCCAAATTCCCGCGAAGCGACTCGTCCTTGGTGACCCCGCTACCCTTGAAGAAGTCGCCCAGGTCGCCCAATCGCTTCATCTCCCACTCGCCGCTGAAACCGGTAAGGCGATTCTTGCCGGTGAGCAATTCCTGCATGGCGCCTTTTTTCCTGATGAGTTCACGCTTGGAAACGGCCCGGGTTTCCGCAGCCGATATGGAACATCGAAGCCACGTTGAAGCGTCGCAATTGTGCCAAGTGGTTTCGCCTCCCAATCCTCCCGAATCACCCTCACCTCGGTCTGTTTGTAACCCATAGGTACGTTATTCATTCCGACCTCCCGCGTGTACCCGTAGTGGCACGGCGCGCCGTGCCCCTACGTCCAGTCAATACGACAATCGCATGAAAATGATTGGGCATGATTACGTACTCGCCCAATTGCATCTCGGCTCGGATATCCGCGGATTTCGACCATTCATCCCTGACCATTCCGCCGAATTCGTTCAAGACCATTGCACAACCGTCTATTTCGCCGAACAGGCATTCGCGGTTATAGGTGCATAGCGTGACGAAATACGCGCCGGCCTGCGAATAATCGTACCCTTTCAGACGGACGCACCGGCGATGGTGACTATCCGAGTCATAGCGATTCACCATGAGAAACCCATCCTATCCAGATGGCGGTTCACCTTCGCCTCCAGCTCGGCCACGCGGTCCGTTAATCGCGGCAGCGGCGATTCGTAGCGTTCGGCCAGGTGCATGCCTTACAGCGCCTTGTCCGCACCCCGGATGGCGTGCTCCAGCAGATTCGCATCGATGGAGAACTTGGCCGCCCAATTAAGATATTGGTATGGACCATAGTGGCCGGAGACCGGGAATGCCCCCTTGACCGCGCCTCGGGTCTCCGGCGGTCCGTTCAGTCGCAAGGTCCGGCGGACGTACTGATTCGCGAGGAAGGCCGCATCCCGAAAACCGGGGTCACCGGTCTCCTGGTAGAGCAGCATCCAGCAACTCGCGATCTGGACACTCCCGGTGAGGCAGGCCCAGCGCACGGCCGCTCCCCAATTCGGGTACAAGCGCCCCGCAACGAAACCGTCGTCCCGGATCACGCCCAGCAAGCCCCGCGCGGTCTTGAGGGCGGCTTCCAGCAACGCAGGCTCTCGGCTGTAGCGATAGACCTCGAGGATCCCGCGCAACACATACCCGATCGTATGCGTCAAGGGCTGCGACGGATCGTTCAAGCAGCAGTCCGCAAACCACCCGTTCGCTTGTTGTTTGGTCAGCGACCATATTACGTTACGCATAGCCGCGTCCCCATACGCCGGGTGGTTCGCCACGCGCGCGGCCTCTACCAAGCCCCACGCGACGTGGGTGTCGTAGGCCTTGTCTCCCGCGGTCACGAATGGCGACTGGTGTTTTCGCCAGCAGCCGTCGCTATCCTGCGTCGTCGCCAACCAATGAGCGGCCTTATCCATTGTCGCTCTGTAAGGTTCGCCGAAACGCGCCGCCCCGGCCGCCAGCCCCAGCAGGATCTGACCGGTATTGAATGTTACGGCGACGAGCGGTCTCGTATTCACCGTGCTGCCTTGGAACCCGCCGTTCTCCATCTGAATGCCCACCAGCCAATCCAACATGCGGCGTGCTTTCTGTTCCAGGGCGGCGTCTTCCTCGATCTCCGCCAAGAAAAGTAACGTCGGGACGATATATCCGGTAGTCTCGGGATACGAGGGGCCCCAGCCGGTTACCAAACTATAGTGGCGGGCAACGCCGCCATCGTGCGTGATGGAGCAGTCCTGGGCGCGACCCAACCATGCAATGCTTTCCTCTATCGCGCGATCGATGCCTGGGTCCGGCCGCAACCCGCTGGTGAGATCGCGCCATTGCTCAGCCTTGGCCGCGAGCGGTAGCTTCAGATAGTCCCGCGTCTGGCGGGCCGCATCCCATAGCGTTTTATATTTCACGCCGAAATCCTAGCATAGGCCGCCAAACGCCGTAAGTGTGCTCAAAGCAACGTTTGCAGCGAGGTCCAGTAGGGGCATGGGGTGCAATTCATAAGGAAAATGGCAGTCAAGGAGGTCAGCCGCACGGGCGGCGACACGGTATTGACCTTGAGGCGCAACCCGATAAGGGGTACCTTGGCCGAGAACTGCCGGCGGGCAGTCATAACGATTAGAATCGGTAAGCCCTCCCGGCACGGATGGCGGTCGCCGATCGATTCGAAATGACGGGCACTGCAACACCTTCCCTCTCCGTAGCGGAGTAGGGGTGTCCGCGCACGGCAGGCGTATGGGTTGAAGCGGTTATGTACAACATTGAAGCGTAAGGATCCGGCCGACACATGGTGCAAGCATCCGCAGCCGTTCAACAGACCCTGGCGACGACACCGGTACCTCCGGCGATACTCGAGCCGAAGCGCCTGGGGGACTATCTCATCGAGATCGGCAAGCTCTCGCGCGAGGCGTTGGATAGCGCCCTGCGCGTCGCCCAAGGCAGCCAGGATCGCTTGGGCAGTGTCCTCGTCAAGCTGGGACTGGTCTCGGAGCGCGACCTCGTGGATGCCTTGGAGGCGCTCCTCGGACTCCCCCGGATTGCCGCGGGTGACTACCCCGATGCGCCGATCTACGAGGAGCAGATAGCCGCCAAGTTTCTGAAATCGGTGCAGGCCCTACCGATCCGTGAGGAAGGCGAGGCGCTGCTGGTGGCTATGGTCATTCCCCAGGACGAGTACGT
>JBOIDW010000303.1:0-22532 GCA_050740655.1 Gammaproteobacteria bacterium
TCGCGATGCTGGCCTGCGCCCGCATCGGCGCCGTGCACTCGGTGGTATTCGGCGGCTTCTCGGCGGACTCGCTCAAGGACCGCGTCCTCGACTCCGACTGCCGCGGGGTCATTACCGCCGACGAGGGCCTGCGCGGCGGTCGCAAGGTGCCCCTCAAGGCCAATGTCGAGACCGCCCTCCTGCACTGCCCCGCGGTCCATACGGTGTTCGTCGTACGTCGCACCGGCGCGGACATCCCGTGGACCAGCGGACGCGATCGCTGGTATCACGAGGTCTGCGCCGCGGCCGTCGCGGAGTGCCCGCCCGAGGATATGGATGCCGAGGACCCGCTGTTCATTCTTTACACCTCGGGATCGACCGGCAGGCCCAAGGGCGTCCTGCATACGAGCGGCGGATATCTGGTCTATGCCGCGATCACGCACCGCTACGTGTTCGACTACCACGACGGCGATGTCTATTGGTGTACGGCCGACGTCGGCTGGGTCACCGGCCACTCCTACATCGTCTACGGCCCGCTATGCAATGGGGCTACCACCGTGGTCTTCGAGGGCGTACCGACCTTTCCCGATGCCGGCCGCTTCTGGCAGGTGGTGGATAAACATCAGGTCAATATCTTCTACACCGCGCCGACCGCGATCCGCGCCCTCATGGCCCAGGGCGATAGCTTCGTGCGGCGCGCGAGCCGCCGCAGCCTGCGCATCCTCGGGACGGTCGGCGAGCCCATCAATCCCGAGGCCTGGGAATGGTATTACCACGTGGTCGGCGGTGGGCGCTGCCCCATCGTCGATACCTGGTGGCAGACCGAGACCGGTGGGATATTGATCACGCCGCTGCCCGGCGCCACTCGGCTCAAGCCCGGCTCGGCGACTCGACCTTTTTTCGGAATCGTACCGGCCATCCTCGACGAGCAGGGCCGGCCATTGGAAGGTGCGGCGCAGGGGGTGCTGGCCATCAGCCGCCCCTGGCCCGGTCAGATGCGCACCGTATTCGGCGATCACCAGCGCTACATCGATACCTACTTCAAGCTATACCCCGGCTATTATTTCACCGGCGATGGCGCGCGCCGCGATGCCGATGGCTATTACTGGGTCACCGGGCGCGTGGACGACGTGATCAATGTCTCAGGCCATCGGCTGGGCACGGCGGAGGTCGAGAGCGCACTGGTCCTGCACGCCACGGTGGCGGAGGCCGCCGTGGTCGGCTTCCCGCACCCCATCAAGGGGCAAGGCATCTATGCCTATGTCACGCTGATGGCCGGCGAACAGCCCTCGGATGCGCTGCGCCAGGCCCTCATCGAGCACGTCAAGCAGGCCATCGGTGCCATCGCGGCGCCGGACGTGATCCAATGGGCGCCCGGTCTGCCCAAGACCCGCTCCGGCAAGATCATGCGCCGTATCCTGCGCCAGGTCGCCGCCAACGAGCTAGACCAACTGGGCGACACCAGCACGCTCGCCGATCCGGCCGTCGTGGAGGACCTGGTGCGTAATCGAAGCGGCGCGTAATGCCGCTTGGCCGGAGCGGGCAAGATGCCTACGCAGTCGTAATCCGTCCTGGCCGATGGCATGGAGGTAATGCTCATCAACGGTGAGCGCGGCGGCGCGCTCTCGTTCCTCGACCGCGGTCTGCATTACGGCGACGGCCTGTTCGAGACCATCGCGCTACGCGGCGGACGGCCGTGCCGCTGGGAGCGGCATTTTCACCGCTTGCGCCGGGGTTGTGAGCGCTTGAGACTGCCCCCGCCCGATGCGGCGCAGT
The DNA here is from genome assembly GCA_050740655.1 of Gammaproteobacteria bacterium. Lineage (GTDB taxonomy): Bacteria > Pseudomonadota > Gammaproteobacteria > JACCXJ01 > JACCXJ01 > JBOIDW01. The sequence continues at coordinate 1,756 of JBOIDW010000303.1, forward strand.
TGGCCGGCGAGGCGGTACAATGCGCCGCGGGGGTCGAGCGGGGCGTGTTGAAGCTCATCGTTACCCGCGGCTGCGGCGGCCGCGGCTATAACCCAACCGGCGCGAGCCATCCTACCCGTCTGTGGCTACGCTACCCGTGGCCGGAGCATCCCGCGGCATGGCGGCGCGAGGGGGTAACCGTTAGGATCTGTGCCCAGCGCTTGGGGCGTAACGAGGCCCTGGCCGGTCTCAAACACCTGAATCGGCTGGATCAGGTCCTGGCGCGCGGCGAATGGGACGACCCCGCGCTAGCCGAGGGTCTGATGCTGGATGGGGAGGAGAACGTGATCGAGGGCACCATGAGCAATGTGTTTTTGATCGGCGAAGACCGGCTGGTGACCCCCGAGCTTCGTTATTGCGGCGTGTGCGGGATTCTACGCGAGACGATCTTGGCGCAGGCCCGGAAGCATGGTATTGCGACCGAGGTTCGGCCGCTAGGCGTACAGGCGCTAATCCGCGCCCCGGGCGCGTTCCTATGCAATAGCCTCATCGGGGTATGGCCCATCCGATCGATCCAGGGTGAACAGACGCTATTCCATCCCGGCCATGCGCTATTGGCTGAGGTCCAGCGCTGGGTCGCGGCGGATTAGGCGTATGCGCGGGTTCTTCCGGGTGGTTCTCGGTATGCTGATGGGCGCGGGCGCGCTCGGGGTGTTATTCGGCGCCTGGGCCTGGCACCGCGTGGAGCGCTACCTGGACGAGCCGATCGCCCTTGCGCAGCCCAGCGCGCACTTCACGGTCCCGGCCGGGGCCTCGGTGGCCAGCGTGGCGCGCGACCTGGAGGCCGAAGGGATTATTGATCGGGCGATCTACTTCCGCTGGGCGGCGCGATTGAATGGTGCCGCCTCGCGCATACAGGCCGGCGAATACGCGATCACCCGGGGCATGACCCCGGCTGACCTGCTGAAACGCTTCGTCAATGGTGACGTGATCTATCACACGCTGACCTTTGTCGAAGGTTCGACCTTCGACGGGATGCGCAGCGTGCTCGCTGCCCACCCCAAGCTCCGGAGCACCATCCGGGGGCTGGACCGCAAGGAGGTGATGGCGCGCCTGGGTGCGCCGGGGCTCGATCCCGAAGGGATGTTCTTCCCCGATACCTATCACTTTTCCAGGGGTGATCCCGATCTGGCGGTGCTGAAGAAGGCCTACGAGCGCATGCGCGAGCAGTTGAGCGTGGCGTGGGTGCAGCGCGCCCTGTCACTCCCTTACCGGACGCCCTATGAAGCGGTCGTGATGGCCTCCATCATCGAGAAAGAAACGGGCCTGGCGTCAGAGCGCGCGCAGATCGCCGGCGTCTTCGTGCGGCGCTTGCAGCGCGACATGCTGTTACAGGCCGATCCCACGTTGATCTACGGCATCGGGGCGGCCTTCGACGGCAACATCACCCGCGAGCACTTGGGCATGGACAGCCCTTACAACACCTATCTCTATAAGGGCCTGACGCCCACCCCCATCGCCATGCCGGGCGCGGACGCCTTGCACGCGGCCTTGCATCCGGCCCCAGGTGAGGCCCTGTATTTCGTCGCACGCGGTGACGGCTCGCATGAGTTCACGGAAACGCTGGAGGATCACGAACGCGCCGTTGCCCAATACCAGCTCGGCGGCACCGCAACGGCACAACCATGAGCGGCCCGCGCGGTCTGCTGGTGACCGTGGAGGGTATCGAGGGCGTAGGCAAGAGTACTCAGCTAGGCCCTATAGCCGAGCATCTGCGTAAGGCCGGCCGCACCGTCCTCGAGACCCGTGAGCCGGGCGGAACCGCCTTGGGCGAGCGCATCCGCGACCTCGTGCTGGCCCCGGCCCTAGCGCCGATGGCAAGCATGACCGAGCTGCTGCTGATGTTTGCGGCACGTGCCGAGCATATCGACAAGGTCCTCGCCCCGGCGCTCGCGGCCGGCACTTGGGTGGTGTGCGACCGCTATTCCGATGCGAGCTACGCCTACCAGGGCGGCGGGCGCCAACTGCCCATGGACGCGATCGTGGCCTTGGAAGACCTAGTGGCCCCGGGCCTGCGGCCGGACCTTACCCTACTCTTGGATGCGCCCGTCGAGGTCGCCATGGCGCGTGCCCGGCGCCGCCATAGCAGCGACCGCTTCGAGGGCGAGGGCCGGGCCTTCTTCGAGCGCGTACGCGGCGTGTATCTGAAGCGCGCCGTCGAGTTCCCGCGGCGCTTCCGGCTGGTCGATGCCGGCGCGCCACTGGAAACGGTTACGGCCGCGATCTGCCGCCATCTGGACCCGCTCCTCGCATGAACGCCCCTTATCCCTGGCAGACCGAGCACTGGCAGGGCTTATGGCAGGCCCACCGGGGTCAACGCCTGGCACATGCCCTGCTCCTATGCGGCCCCGACGGGCTCGGCGTGGGAGATTTTGCACGCGCGCTCGCGCAGGGATTGTTATGCACCTCGCCGGACGCGGCGGGCCTAGCTTGCAAGACCTGTAGGTCCTGCGTGTTGTTTCGGGCCGGGAGCCACCCCGACCTATACGCCCTGGGCCCGGAGCCCCCCTCCAGGTTCATCCGTATCGAGCAGGTCCGGGACGTCATCGGTTTTGCGGGCCTTACCAGTCAGGCCTCAAGCAAGGTCATGCTCATCGATCCGGCGGATGTGATGAACGCCCATGCGGCCAATGCCCTGCTGAAAACGCTGGAGGAACCGCCCCGCGGCAGCCTATTCATCCTGGTCACCGATCGGCCCGCGGCGCTCCCCGTGACCCTGCGCAGCCGCTGCCAGCGCAGCGATTTTGCGCCCCCGACGCGGGCCGAGGCATTGGACTGGTTATGCACACAGGGCATTGACGCGGCGCGGGTGGAACCGCTGGTGGCGTTATCGGGGAATCGGCCGTTGCTGGCCTTGGAGCGCATCGAGAACGGTTATCTGGATACCAGGACCACCCTGATCCAGGACCTCGAGGGTTTGGTCCAACAGCGTCTCGATCCCTTGGCGATCGCCGACCGATGGGCCAAGCTTAGCCCGGCGCTCGTCCTGCCGATATTAGCAGCAGCGGTACGGGACCGCGTCGTGCTGAGTCTCGCGGGAAGTGAACGGATACCCGGATGCGCCGGTAGCGGCGCACCGGCGACTGAGGACGTTCGCGGTCTCCTCGACACCTACGCGCGTATCGAGCGGGCACGCGGGGTCATCGACGGCGGGGCCAATGTCTTGCCGCTAAACCTTTACGAAGAGTTAACGATTACCTGGGGCCAGCCCTCAGCCGGGGACCGAAGGTCATGAGCGTGCAATTGAAAGACGTACATCAAGGCATCATCTCACTCGCCATTCGCGACATCGCCTCGCTGCATGCCGCGTATATGCCGTATATCAAGAACGGCGGGCTGTTCATCCCCACCAGCAAGAGCTATAAGCTAGGCGACGAGATCTTCATGGTCCTGGCCTTGCCGGAGAGCGCCGACAAGCTCCCGGTATCCGGCCGCGTGGTATGGATTACCCCGCCGGCCGCCCAGGGCAACCGCGCCACCGGCGTCGGGGTTCAAATCAATGTCGCGGATAAGGGCGTAACCCGCGGCCGTATAGAGACCATGCTGGCCGCACACTTGAAGTCGGATCGCCAGACCCACACAATGTAGGCCGTGTTGCCGTACGAAGGGTCTGGTTCGAGGTGCTCGTCGATTCCCACTGTCATTTAAGCCTGCTCGACGCCAAGACCCAGGGCGACACGGCTCAGGTACTGGCCAGCGCCCGCCAACAAGGCGTCGAGCATATCCTATGTGTAGCGATCGATCTGGAGAGCTTCCCCGAGATACTCGGCATCGCGCAACACTGCGCCGGCGTATTCGCCTCCGTGGGCGTGCACCCCAATACCGAGCTCGACAACGAACCGCATGGCGAGCACCTCTGGGACCTGGCGCGCGACCCGCAGGTGATTGCCATCGGCGAGACCGGGCTGGATTACTACCGATCCAGAGGCGACTTAGGCTGGCAGAGGGAGCGCTTCCGCACCCATATTCGCGTCGCCAAGGCGGTCGGCAAGCCCCTGATCATTCATACCCGAGCCTCCGCGGCCGACGTCCTCACGATCATGCAAGAGGAAGGCGCCGATGCGGTGGGCGGCGTCATGCATTGCTTTGTGGATGACTGGGAAACCGCACAACGCGCGATGGCGCTCAACTTTTATATCTCCTTTTCCGGGATCGTGACCTTCCGCAACGCCACGGCCGTGCAAGAGGTCGCGCGGCGGGTACCGCTGGACCGACTCTTGGTCGAAACCGACGCCCCCTACCTCGCGCCCGTTCCCCACCGCGGCAAACCCAACCACCCCGCTTACGTGCGCCATGTCGCCGAGCACGTCGCCACGCTCAAAGGCCTCGCGGTTGAGACGATCGAGGCGGCAACGACGGCGAATTTCTTCTCGCTATTCCGCCACGCCGAGCCGATCGCCGCTACGGTCCGGTACTGAGCACGTCGATGCGGCCGACCATCCCCGCGTCGTGATGGCCGGGGACATGGCAACCGACCAACACCTCGCCCGGTGCGGTGAATTTCCAGACCAGCGGCTTGCTCTCCCCGGGCTTGAGGCTTACCGCATTCGGGTCGTCATGTACCATGCCGGGATGCTTCTTCATCATTTCACCATGCGAGTGCTGCTCCGCGGCGTCGCCTAGCATCGCCTCGTGAGGCATCTGTCCCGCATTCTTGAACACGAACCGGATGGTTTCCCCAACCTTGACGGTTACCTGCGCGGGCTCGTACCGCATTGTGTCCAGGGCCACGACCTCGACGGTGCGGGCGGCCTCCGCCTCCTTACCCGGTTCGCCGAAGGTGAACTGCCGGTGTGTGTGATGACGGTGCGGTGCAGGCTGTGCCGCCCCGTGCTCAGCCGTCTCGGCAGCCAGCGCACCGTTGCAAACGGCCAGCCACGCCACGGCCAGCCCGACGCTTGCACGCTTGGACATTAACCCCCTCCTGAATTGATCAAATGGCCTTTGATAACCATACCGCGGGCGCTACAAGACGCTCGCTCTCACCATCCACCGCTCGTAACAACCCGGCACGCGGGAAGGGCGACCTCGGCGACTGATCGGATGTCGGCTGCGACAACGCCAACCTCCGGCCCGCTCACAGTACAGTATAAGGGATTTCCGTTTCAGGGGTTTCTTAGCTTGTTCACCCGCTCCAGTGGGTTACGGCTTGGCCGCGAGGCGTTGGTCCAGCCCAGGGCGGGTGCCCGAAAGTGACCGCGCGCCTTGGGCAAGGCAGCCGGCATGTGTTGCAAGGCCCGCTCCAATATGGGATATTTCCCGAGATATGGCATCCCTGTTAACCAAGCCATCGGGCACGTTTATACTGCATACCGCGAGGTGGAAAGCAAAGAATGACAGAGACGATGCTGTTGATCCCCGGCCGTTCGAACAAGCAGGGGACCTCGCTCAATGCGGGGAAGCTGAAGAGTGAATACCTCGAGGTCACCGCGACCCTGGAGATGAACCAAGACGACATGGCGCGGCTCGGTCTGAAAGACGGCGATCCCGTGCGCCTGAGCAACGATATCGGCGAGGCCGTGGTGCGTTGCAAGGGCAAGAAACCCGCAGATCTCCCGGCGGGCGTGTTGTTCATCCCCTACGGCCCGCCCAGCTCGCAACTCATGGATGGGGAAACCGCCGGCAGCGGCATGCCCCTGTCCAAGCATATGCTGGTACGCGTAGAGCCCATCCGGGCCACGTAACACGCCCGCTAGCGGTGTTTCCCCGAAGGCCTTTCAAGAGAGAATCTAGACAAAGATATTTGAAATTTAAGCACTTCGATAAGTTCCCTCTCCTTCCGGGAGAGGGTTAGGGTGAGGGGATGTCGATCGATGCAAGCGTTGCTCCCCTCATCCTGACCTTCTCCCGGAGGGAGAAGGGACTGGTGAATGTGCTGTGTGGTTTTGTTTAACATTTGACGCGTAAGAATCTAGGAGAGTCTGCCATGAGCGACAATATCCGCTTGGTCGAACACGCCACCTGCACCTTCTGTGGCTGCGTATGCGATGACATGGATCTTACCGTGGATATGGATGAGAAACGGATCGTAAAGGCGGCCAATGCCTGTGTACTTGGTCGCGCCTGGTTTGCCGAGCACAAGGTCGAGGCGCGGCCATTTGCCCGCATCGAGGGTCGTGAGGCCAGCACCGCCGAGGCCATCGAGGCGGCCGCGCAGATCCTGGTCCAGGCGCGTTTGCCGGCCATCTATGGCCTCAGCGATACCACCTGCGAGGCGCAGCGCCAGGCCGTCGCCATCTGCGACCTCATCCGCGGCAATATCGACACCACGACCTCGGTCTGCCACGGGCCTTCGGGCATGGCCTTCCAGGGGGTGGGCGAGAGCACCGCGACCTTGGGCGAGGTCAAGAACCGCGCGGATCTGGTGGTCTACTGGGGCGGCAACCCGGCGGAGTCCCATCCACGGCATTTTACCCGCTATGCGGTCACCCCCAAGGGCATGTATATCCCGAACGGCCGCAAGGACCGCACCGTAGTCCTCGTCGACGTGCGCCGCACCCCGAGTGCGCCGGTCGCCGATCATTTCATCCAGGTCAAACCGGGCAGCGACTTCGAGTTGCTGTGGGCCCTGCGGGCTGTGGTCAAGGGGCGCAAGCTCGACCCCGGTGTCGAGACGCGCACCGGTGTACCGCTCGCCAAGATCGAGGACTTGGCGCAACGCATGAAGCGCTGCAGCTACGGCGTACTGTTCTTCGGGATGGGCCTTACCATGACCCGCGGCCGGCACTTCAATTCCGGCGCATTGCTCGCATTGACCGCTGACCTCAACGAGTTCACCCACTTCGTCGCGAAGCCGGTGCGCGGCCACGGCAACGTCACCGGCGCGGACAACGTCGTGTCCTGGCAGACCGGCTATCCCTTCGGCGTCAATTTCAGCCGCGGCTATCCGCGCTTCAATCCCGGCGAGTTCACTACCGTGGACCTCTTGTCGCGGCAAGAAGCGGATGCGGCGCTCATCATCGCCAGCGATCCGGGCTCGAATTTCCCGCGCGTCGCCATCGAGCATCTGGCGCGCATCCCGACCATCGCCCTGGATACCAAGGACACCGCCACGACCCAGCTCGCGCGCGTGTCGTTTTCAACGGCCACCTATGGAATCAACACCGCGGGCACCGTATATCGCATGGACGACGTGCCGATCACGTTGCGACCGGCCTTCGAGTCCCCGTATCCCAGCGATGAGGAGGTGCTCATCGGGATCAAGAACCGCTTGCGCGAATTGGTCTTGGCCAAGCATGGGGTCGTCCCGCAGCGCAAGGTTGCGTAGATCCGACCTTCCGAAGAGGACATGGGCAACGCGCTACGCATCATCAATGGGAGGGTCTACGACCCGGTTAACGGCGTGGACGGCGCGGTGCGCGAGGTCTGCATCGAGAACGGCAAGATCGTCGCGAGTGTCCCCGAAGGCACGCGCCGCGTAGACGCACAGGGCATGGTGGTAATGCCTGGCGGCGTCGACATCCACTGCCATATCGCCGGACCCAAGGTCAATCTCGCGCGCAAGCTCCAACCCGAGGACAAGCGGCTGGACGTGCACCCAGGCACGCCGGCCACGCGGTCCGGGACCGGCGGCATCGTCCCGTCGACCTTCGCTACCGGCTATCGTTATGCGGCGATGGGTTATACCACCGCCATGGAGGCGGCGGTCCCCCCCCTCTTCGCCCGCCACGTGCTGGAGGAGTTCCACGACACCCCGGTCATCGACAAGGGCTTCTACGTGCTGCTCGGGGGCAACGTGTTCCTCTATAAACTGCTCAAGGAAGGGCGTCGCGAGGAGTTCAAACAGGCCGTCGCCTGGTGGGTCAACGTCACCAAGGCCTACGCGGTCAAGCTGGTCAATCCCGGCAGCGACGAGCTATGGAAAGGACGCCGCAACGCCAACATCATGGACCTGAATGACACGATCGACCACTACGGCCTGACGCCGATCGAAGTGATCCGTGCCTTTATCGAGACCGTTAACGATCTGGGTCTGCCGCATCCGGTGCACATCCACTGCAATAACCTGGGCCATAGCGGCAACTACACGACGACGCTGGATACCATGCGCGCGGCGGAAGGCCGGCGTGCCCACATTGCCCACGTGCAATTCCACAGCTATGGCGGCGAGCCGGGCAGGAATCCGACCTCCAAGGGCCCGGAGATCGCCGACTACATCAACCGCCATCCGCATATCACCGCCGATGTCGGCCAGGTGATGTTCGGCAAGGCCACGGCCATGACGGCCGACGCGCCGCTCGCCTATCTCCTGCGCGGCATCAGCGGCAACAAATGGGTCAACGCCGATACCGAGTGCGAGAGCGGTTGCGGCATCGTGCCCTTCTCCTATCAGGAAAAGGTCTATATACACGCCCTGCAATGGGCCATCGGGCTGGAGCTGTTTCTCTTGTCCAAGGACCCATGGCGCATCGTGCTCTCGACCGATCATCCGAACGGCGGCTCGTTCCAGATGTATCCGCGGCTCATACGGCTGCTCATGGACCGGGAGTTCCGCAACGAACAGATTCGCAGGGTCAACCAAAAGGCGATTGCCAAGACGGTGCTCAAGGACGATCTGGAGCGCGAGTACACCTTACAGGAAATCTGCATCATCACCCGGGCGGGGCCGGCCCGCGCGCTCGGTCTGCGCAACAAAGGTCATCTGGGTTTGGGGGCCGACGCGGATGTGACCGTCTACGCGGAGCAACAAGACAAGGAGCAGATGTTTGCTACCCCGCGCTATGTTATCAAGGACGGCGAGATGATCATCGAGGACCACGAGCTGCGGCGCGACCACGAGGGCCGGATCCTGCACACGACGCCGGCTTATGATGAGGCCATCGAGGATTCGATCAAGCCGTTCTTCGAGGATTACTACAGCATCCGCTTCGAGAACTATGCGGTCTCGGATTGTTACCTGCACCGCCACGAGGTCGTCCCGACCGTTGCTGCATAGTCATGGACGGCAGGAAGGATAGGTTGCTGGCGGCGCTGCGGCTGCCCGTCAGCGTGGCTGAACGTAGCATCGGCGCCGTACGCATGCTGAGCCTGGTGAGCATCCTCGCCGGCGCTTGGGTTTCGTTTTTTTGTACCCGGCAGTTCGGTCTCTCCTGGCCTTGGTGGATAAGCCTGACATTGATCGCCGCATTACCGGCGCTACACTTTATCAGGCTTTGTTTTTCCTTACGGGAAATCACCCGGCTACCCGAGCGGATCGGCAGGCTCATGGTTACCACCGGCGGGAAGGCGTCGGGCATGCTGCGGTCACTGCCGGAGACGCAGGGCCGTCTTCAAGCCCGGGCGTTCAAGCCCTCGGCAAGTCCATACGGGAAGTGCTGTCCCTGGCCGGCGAATACCGGGACGTCACGGCGTTGTTGAGCCTGGTATTGTTTCTAAGCAATCCATTGCTTATGGCGGTATCCGTAACGGTGACGCTGCTGTTGCTCTTGGTCGCGGGGCTTACCCTGCTGGTCTATCTCATTTAACCACAGGGGATAAACTCTCGACCTAGGCAGCGTTCCCCTTTCGAGACCGTCCTGCCGCCGGACCAGGCTAAGCTTGAGAGCGTCGCGCCCGCGATAGGCGGCCGTCCGGGGAAATACCGGCAACTACAAGAATAAGACATGCATATTCACAATACCGAGGTCATCGATACCTTTGCCGAGGCCTTCTCAATGTGGGCCGCGCGGGTGCTCATTACTGCGCTGGACCCGAGCTGGGCCGAGGCTGCGGCGCGTTCCGTGACCGGTTTCGCGACCTCCGTCATCGGCTGCAAATGCGAGGCGGGGATCGAGCGCGAGCTCGCGCCGGCCGAGACGCCCGATCAGCGCCCCGGCTACAGCGTGCTGTTGTTCGCGACCAGCGCCGAGGGCGTGGGCAAACGGCTGCTCGAGCGCATCGGCCAAAGCGTCATGACCTGCCCCACTACCGCGTGCTTCAATGGCCTTTCCGCAACCGAGGAGGTCAGCGTCGGCGGCAAGCTGCGCTATTTCGGGGACAGCTTTCAGATCGGGAAGTCCCTCAACGGCCGCCGCTATTGGCGCGTCCCGGTGATGGACGGGGAATTCCTCATCGAGGACCGCTTTGGGATCCAGCCCGCGGTCGGCGGCGGTAATCTGCTCATCCTGGGCAGCGAGGTTCCGACCACCCTGCGCGCCGCGGAATCCGCGGCACGGGCCATGCGCGCCGTACCGGGTGTCATCCTCCCGTTTCCCAACGGCGTGGTGCGTAGCGGCAGCAAACCGGGCTCGCGCTACAAGGCCCTGCCGGCCTCGACCAATGACGCCTACTGCCCCACCCTGCGGGCCATTGCCGCCGCTACCGAGGTCATGCCCGAGGCCGGCTGCGTGCTCGAGATCGTCATCGATGGACTGGATATCCAAGCGGTCAGCCAGGCCATGCGGGTCGGCATGCAGGCGGCCGCCGCCGAGGGGGCCTTGCGCATCAGCGCGGGCAATTACGGCGGGAATCTGGGACAACACCATATTCCATTACGCGGACTGCTATGAGTATTACGTTAACGCTACTTACCGAGCCACAGGTTCCGCTGGAGGCCGAGGTCATCTCCACCGATCGCCTGCGCGGCTTGAGCGAGCCGGATATCGCCGCGCTCCTCGTGCATCACGGCAATGAGCCGCGCGCGCTAGGCGATTTCTTCCGCGTCAGCGGGCGCTACGACGGCGAGGTCCGCGTGGAAGGCGACTTGGCCCGGGTAAAACGCCTGGGTACCGGCATGAGCGAGGGCCGGCTGCTCATCGACGGCAACGCCGGCATGCACCTGGGGACCGGCATGTCGGGCGGTGAGATCGTCGTGCGCGGCAACGCCGGCGACTGGGTGGGCCCGGACCTCTCCGGCGGACGCATCGTCATCCACGGCAACGCCGGACATATGGCCGGCAGCGCCCATCGCGGCAACCGCGTCGGTATCCAGGGCGGCGAGATCATCGTTCACGGCAACGCCGGTAACGAGGCCGGCAACGCCATGCGCAACGGTCTCATCGCCGTCGGCGGCAACTGCGGGGACTTCACCGGCGTCAACATGCTGGCCGGGACTATCGTCGCCCTGGGCGAGCTGGGCTGGCGCTGCGGCGCGGCCATGAAGCGCGGCACGATCGTCACCATGAAACCGGCGCAGATGCTGCCCACCTTCAGCCGCGCCTGCGTCTATCAACCGGCGTTTCTGCGCCTGTACCTGTTGCATCTGCGGGCCTTGGGCCTGCCCATTACCGAGGACCAATTGAACGGCCGCTATGAGCGCTGGAGCGGTGACGCGGTTGAGATGAACCGCGGCGAGATCCTGATGCTGATAGCGTGACGTATCCCCGACGAAAGGATACCGATATCCCCTAACGCGTATTCGAATAAGGAGGACCTATGACTACCATCGTAACCGACAATTGCCTGGGCTGCCGCTACACCGACTGCGTCACGGTCTGCCCCGTCAACTGCTTCCACGGCGACGACGAGATGCTGTACATCGATCCCGAGGTGTGCATCGATTGCAGCGCCTGCGTCCCGGAGTGTCCGGTGCACGCCATCTGTGAAGGCGAGGACATCCCGGACGACAAGAAGCAGTGGATCCAGTGGAACGCCGAACGCGCCCCGAACCTCCCCGTCGTCGATGCCAAGCAAGACCCCTTGCCGAGCGCCGAGGAACGCAAGAAGGCGCTGGGATACTGAGGGACGGCAGGAACATGCTATGGGACCATTGGGATCGCAGGATAATCCTCTACGGGTCGCGGTGATCGGCAGCGGTCCGAGCGGTTTTTACGCCGCCGAGGCCTTGCTCAAATCCGCGCGCGGCGTGCGGGTCGATATGCTGGAACGCCTGCCCTCGCCCTACGGGCTGGTGCGCAGCGGCGTCGCCCCGGATCATCCCAAGCTCAAGCAGGCGATCCTGGTCTACGACAAGATCGCCCGGGCGCCGGAGTTCACCTATATCGGCAACGTCGCGGTCGGGAAGGACATCAGCGTCGGCGAGCTCTGCGAGCATTATCATGCGCTGCTCTTCACTTGCGGGGCCGAGAGCGACCGCCGCTTGGGCGTGCCCGGCGAGGACTTGCAGGGCAGTTACACCGCGACCGAGTTCGTCGGCTGGTATAACGGCCATCCCGATTACCGCGACCGCGCCTTCGACTTGAGCCACGAGGTCGCCGTCATCATCGGCCAAGGCAACGTCGCCGCCGACGTCGCCCGCATCCTCGCCAAGGGTGTCGATGAGCTCAAACACACCGACATCGCCCAGCATGCGCTGGATGAGCTGGCGCAGAGCCGGGTCCGCGAGATCCACGTTATCGGCAGGCGCGGTCCGGCGCAGGCCAAGTTCACCAACCGCGAGTTGCGCGAGTTCGGCGAGCTCAAGGACTGTGATGCGAGCATCGACGCCCGTGAGCTGGTGCTCAACCCCGAAAGCCAGCAGGAACTCGAGGACAAGAACAACGTGGTCGGCGCCAAGAACCTCGAGATCTTCAAGAGTTTCACGGCGCCCCCCGGCGGCAAGCGCAGGTGCTGCGTGTTGCGTTTTTTGCAAAGCCCGGTGCGGCTCCTCGGCGAGGGCCGGCTCGAGCGCCTGGTATTGGAGCGCAACCGGCTGCAAGGCGCGGCCTTCGGGCAATCCGCGCGCGGCACGGGCGAGACCTCCGAGCAGGCCTGCGGGATCCTGTTCCGCAGCATCGGCTACCGGGGCGTGGCGATGCCCGGGGTGCCGTTTGACGAGAAGAACGGCGTGATGCCGAACCTGGCCGGCCGCGTTATCGACCCCGAAGCTACGCCAGTCCCTGGGTTATATTGTGCAGGCTGGATCAAGCGCGGCCCGACCGGGATCATCGGCACCAATCGCGCCGACAGTGTCGCCACCGTGGAATCCTTGCTCGCCGATCTGCCCCGGCTCGATCGACCGGATCGGCGCGGTGCCGACGCCGTCCTGCCGCTGCTGGCCGGCCGCGGGGTGCAGGTCGTGGATTTTACCGGTTGGCTCAGGATCGACGCGACCGAGGTGGAACGCGGCAAGCCCAAGGGCAAACCGCGCGAAAAGATCACGCGCGTAGCAGAGATGCTGGCCGTGGCGACCTAGCGCGGGCCGCGCCAGCCGCATGCAGTAGGCCAATTGCAATCCGCGATCGCCAACACCGTCCTTCTTCTCCTGTAACGCCGCCCCGCGCCGGTTGTGAAAAGCCCGGCGCTTCCTTATTCTTGCCGTAAACCACGGCACCGCATGCAGATCCAAATCAAAAACATCCGATCCCGCACCGGGCACACGGCGGCGGTGACGGCGAGTGCGGCCTGCACCTTGGGTAGCGACCCGGGCAATGCACTGGTGCTGAGCGATGCCGGGGTCCTGGCGCGACACGCGCGGGTGCTCGTCAAGGATGATCAGCTGGTCCTGGAACGCTTGGACCGCGCGGCAGTGACGGTTAACGGCCAGCCCCTGCCGGAGGCCATTGCGCTACGCGACGGCGACTGGGTGACCTTGGGAGAGACGCTCTATCAGATCCGCATCTTGAGCCCTGACGGCCCACGGCCGTCCGAGCGCACCGTGCCCACCGGCCCGCCCTCGCGCCCGACCCCATCCAGCACCGAGCTCACCATCGGGCGGCTGGCCGAATGCACTATCCAGATCCCCTCGCCGCTGGTCTCCCGCGAGCACGCCCGTCTCACCTGGCACGGTGAGCATTGGGCCATCGAGGACCTGAAAAGCGCTAACGGGACCTTCGTCAACGGCAAGCGCCTGGTCGGCCGCACCACGCTCAATATGGGCGATCGGGTGGCGATCGCGACCTTCGGTTTCCTGTTTACCGGCAGCGCCTTGGAGGTGGCGGATGAACAAGGGCGGGTGCGCATCGAGGTACGGGATCTGGGCAAGGAGGTGATAGACCGTAAGACCGGTACCGGCAAGAGACTGCTGGACGGCATCAATCTGGTCATCGAGCCCGGCGAATTCGTGGTGATATTCGGCACCAGCGGCTCGGGCAAGTCTACCCTTTTGGATGCCTTGAACGGCCGGCGTCCGGCCTCCACCGGCCAGGTGCTGTACAACAGCGCCAATCTGTATCAGAGCTTCGACCGCTTCCGTGCCGCCATCGGCTACGTGCCGCAGCAGGACATCGTGCACCGCAAGATCGTGGTACGCCACGCCATGCAATACACCGCCAAGCTGCGCTTGCCCTCGGATACCAGCAGTGAAGAGATCGACGGGCACGTGGCGCGGGTCCTGGAACGGGTCGGGCTCGGCGAGAAGGCCGATCTGCCCATCGATACCCCTGCGCCCTTGAGCGGCGGACAATTGAAGCGCGTGAGCCTGGCCGTGGAGCTGGTCGCCAATCCCAATGTGCTGTTCCTGGATGAGGTGACCAGCGGTCTGGATGCGGGGACGGACAAGCGCATGATGACGCTGTTTCGCAGCCTGGCCGAGGACAGCAAGACCGTGGTCTGTGTCTCCCACACGCTGGAAAACATCGACGCCTGTCATCTGGTCTGCCTGCTGCATCGCGGACGTCTGGTCTATTTCGGTCCGCCTAGGGACGCGCCGGCCTATTTCAAGGTCGCGAGGCTGGCGGAGGTCTATGAGTTGTTGGAAACGCAGCCCGCCGAACATTGGGCGGTACGTTATGCGCAGTCCAACCTCTATCGCCGCTACGTCGAGGAACGGCGCTCGGCACCGGGCCAGACCGGTCGTTGGAGCACTGCCGATCTGGTGGAATCCAAGCCGCCCAAGGCCAGTTGGTGGTCGCAGCTCGCGGTGCTCACCCGCCGCTACCTGGACTTGATGCTCTCGGACCGGCGCAATCTCGCCATACTGTTACTGCAAGCACCGGTCATTGCCGGCATCATCGGTCTGGTCTTCGATACCGACGCGCCGTTCCCGCAGCGCGCCGCGACCGAGGGGCAGGTGGCCTTCATCCTGGTGCTGTCGGCCATCTGGTTCGGCTGCATGAACGCCGCCCGCGAGGTGGTCAAGGAACTGCCCATCTATCTCCGCGAGCGGTCCGTCAATCTCAGTATCAGCGCCTATCTCGCGAGCAAGGTCCTGCCCCTGGTGGCACTCTCGGCGCTACAGTGCGCCTTGCTCATGGGGATCGTGGCGAGCCTCATTGCCCTTCCGGGCGAGCACGCGGGTCGCTTTTTGATCTTGTTCCTGGCCAGCGTCAGCGCGAGCTTCATGGGCCTTGCGGTCAGCGCCTGTGTCGATTCCAACGACAAGGCGACCGCCCTGATCCCCATCCTGCTGGTGCCGCAGGTGGTGCTGTCGAACGCCATCGTGCCACTGACCGGTGCCGCCAAATGGTTTGCCCAGGCGAGCATGGTGTCGTTCTGGGGCTATGATGCGGTCAAGGCCACCCTCTCCCAGGACACCTTGGCGGTCAAGGACCCGGCGGGCGAGCCTGTGCTCCCGGTCCTGGGGGACTACTGGAGCGATCTCGCCGCGGTGGCTATACTCGGCGTGCTATTTATCGCTGCGGCCTATGTGGCACTGAAATTGAGAGATCGCAACCGGTAATAATAATACGCTGCACCGTATGGCCACTAATCCCGAACCACTCACGCTGCGTAACTGCCCCGGCTGCGGTCTGGCGAGCGACGTTGCGCAGCTCCACCGGGCAGAATACCGTTGCCGCGACTGCGGCATGGAGATCGCGCATCTGGATATGTCGCTGCAGGGCGTCATCCGCGGCGTGCTCGGCTGGTTGCGCGCGCCCGGCGAGGTGATCCGCGAGCGCTACCGGATCTCCAAGGTGTTGGGCAAGGGCGGATTCGGCGCCACCTATCTCGTCGATGACCTGCATCTGAACAACCGCCACCGCGCCATCAAGGAGGTGCCGGAGGCGATGTTCGACACCGAGGAGACGACCCTCTTGAGCCGCCTCAACCACCCGGCCATCCCCGACATCATCGATCGCTTCAATGCCGAGGGCATGGTCTATCTGGTGCTCGAATTCGGCGGGACCAAGACCCTGGGCAGCGAGCGCAAGCACTTGGGCGGCAAGATCCCCTACGCCAAGCTCGCCCCCTGGATCACCCAGCTCTGCGACGTGCTGGGCTATCTGCACGCCCAGAACCCGCCGGTGGTGCACCGCGACCTCAAACCCGACAACGTGCTGCTCGACGACCACGAGCGGGTCATGCTGATCGACTTCGGGATCGCCAAGCAGGCCAAGGCCTCGGAGGCGACCCGGACCATGGGCCGGGCCGCGACCGAGGGCTTCAGTCCCCCCGAGCAGGCCCTGGGGACGGGTACCGACCACCGCGCCGACATCTATGCCCTGGGCGCGACCCTCTATTATTTATTGACCGGCGTCACCCCACCCGGCGCTGGCCACCGGATCGCCGGGACGCCACTGGAGGCACCGCGCGCGCTGGTCCCCGAGCTGCCGCAGGCGGTCGATGCGGCACTGCTGCGGGCGCTGGAGCTCAATGTCAATCTCCGCCAGCAATCCATCGAGGAGTTTCGCCAGGGGTTTGATGGCGGTGGCGCGGTCGTACCGTTGGATCGAGCGCGCTCGCAGCGCACCATGCTGGTCTCGGAGGGCCTGCCCGCGAGCGGCGCGCAGACCAACCGCAGCATCCCCTTGCCGCAAAGCGACACGCGCTCGGTGCCGGTCGAGCGCAAGGGCGGACAGTCGTGGCTCCCCGTGGCGGCCATCGTGGCGGTGGTGCTCGTGGTGGGGGGCCTCGCGGCCTGGATGATTCCGCAGTGGCTGGAGGGCGACTCGGGGCAGGTGCAGGAGACCCCGAAGACATCCAGCACTCCCGATGCGACACCTGCCCCCCAGGGTACACAAGGCGCTACGACAGCGCCAACCCCGCCGTCGGTACCCGCAACCGCTACTCGCGATCCGGCAGCGACACCCCCTGCACCAGCACCCGCGCCCACGACGCCGGCTACGGTCCCAAGCACGACTGAGGTTACCCCGCCGCCGACACCCGGCATACAGACCGCCGTTCCAGGGCCCTCGGCCATGGATATATTAGCGAACAGTAACCGTAACCAGCCGGCGGTTGCGCCGCCGACCGAGGCGCGGCGCGCCGTACCGCCCAGAGCCCGGCAACCACCACGGAAGGTGGTATCCAGATCGCCCGTACCGCGTCCACCGCCCGCCCCAAGGAGGCAATCGTCACCATGGACGATCATCCCCGGTCAGGCCCGCCGCACGGATTAGCCGGGTATGATCCCGAATCGCCCTTCGGTACACACCGGTATGAAGGCGCAACGGAATGGAGTACGTTTCCCATTTTGGCCTGCTATCCGCAGGATGAGCACTCTGCACGTGTGATGAGCAACAATAGACAACATAACTGGAGAACCGATATGTACCGTATCAGACGCGCGTCCTCGGCACTACGCACCCGCCTCGTTGCAGCGATGGTGGGGCTGGTGTGGGGTGGGATAGCGAGCGCCGGTGGCGTGGGGTTCGCCGATCCCGGCGGGTATGGTCTCAAGATCTACCGCGTGGAAAGCGCCTTGTACCCCTTCATACAGGTCTATTTCCGGACCTTCGACGCCAACAAGCAACCGCTGGTCAATCTCAACGAGCGCAACATCGGCTTGATGGTCAAGGGCCGCAGCTACAACCCCCTCAAGCTGCAATACTTTGCACAGTCGATACGCCAGCGCCAGGAGGCCATCCGCACCGTAATCGTCCTCGATGCCAGCGGGTCGATGCGCTATAAGACGCGGGCCAGCGCCGAGACCCCGTTCGCGGCTGCGGTCCGGGCCATCGGCCGCTATCTGGATACCAAGCGTCCCCAGGATGAGGTCGCGGTGCTCGCGATCCGCGATACCAAGGAGGGCTATGACGTGGTATCGAACTTCGAGCGCGACAAGATCGCCGTCGCCAACCGCGTGGCCGATGTCATGGCGGACGGCCTGAAGACGCGGCTCTACGACGCGATCGGTGCGGCGATTCAAATGTGCGGCATGACCTCGCAGGGTTCGGTGTCGCCCGGACCCTCGAATTACATCGTCTCCTGCTCTATAGTGGTGCTCTCCGACGGCTACGACGAAGGCAGCGCCGTTTCGCGTGACGAGCTCAACACCCGCATCACCAATCTCGAGATCCCGGTCCCGGTCTATTCCCTCGCCTATTCGGCGCAACTCAAGCTGCACCAGGAGCACTTCAAGAATCTGGAGGCCATCTCCAAGAACTCCTTCGGGGTGTATTATCTGGTCGGCGAGGCGTTTGAACAGATGCAGCGCGTGGTGGAGGATATTCAAAACATCCTGCAAAGCGACTACGTGGCGACCTTCCGTGCCTATACGCCGGTCGACGGGGAGAAGCACGGCTTCAAGCTCGGCGTCGAGTATCCGTCGGGTAGCGGCAAGTATATCTACGAGAGCGCCGACTACGAGGCCATCGAGCCGGTGCCGGTCGGGCCGGTGCTGCAACAGATCCAGACGCTAGGCCAGACGCTCCGCGAATTACCGGACAAGAATCCGTACTTCGATCCGGCGAGCGGGGCTGCGCCGCCAGCCGAGGTGACGCCGCCGCAGCCGCAGCCCCCCGAGGTGATGGAGACGAGCCCACCGGCAAGGGGTGAGGCCCCGGCGGCACCCTGATCCGTAGATGATCAACACAGCTAATGTAAACCAATAGGAGTCCAGCGTATGAGCATTGCAAAGAATCTCGCCGTAGTAGCGCTAACCGCTAGCTTGGTTGCCGGCTGCGCAACCAACGCACAGAACCAGCAATTGGGGGGCGCCGCGACCGGCGCCGTCCTCGGCGGTCTCCTCACCGGGCTTGCGACCGGCAACGTCGGCTACGGCCTGGCCGGCGCTGCGGCCGGGGCACTGCTGGGATGGGGCGCGGTATCGCTCGCCCAATACAACAGCAACCAGGTCCGTTCCGCCCAGGATGATCAGGTTCTGTACGGCGTCAGCGCGCCGGTGGCAAGCCCCACCATCAAGATCCGGCAGGGCAACGCCACCCCGGCTAAGGTCCAACCCGGCGGCCGGGTCGCGGTCACCACGGACTATTCCCTGATGGTGCCCGCCGGTGTCCCTAACGCCGAGGTGGCCGAGACCTGGACGCTCAGCAAGGACGGCGTGACGAAGTTCACCGCCCCACCGCAACGCAACAAGCGGGCCGCGGGTGGCTATGCGGTGGACGCCGCAATCCCCATCCCGAAGGATGCAGAGCCGGGTACCTACGTCGTAGAGACCAAGGTGCAAACCGGCACCAGCTATGACGTCCGGCAGGCGGTCTTTGTAGTAGGTTCCTAAGTCGTTAACTCATCCCGGTGCCGCCCGGCTAGTCACCCGGGTGGCGCCGCACCCCCCGATCCAAAGTGCTTGCGCGCAGCGTTCCTCTGTAGCGTTTTCGTCAGCCTGTTCTGGCACGGGAGCGCGACCTCGGAGCCGTACCTATGCGACGGAGAATTGGCTCAAGCCCGCCGCACGGTCCAGGAAATCAAAGAAAAATGGCCGCTCTACGGCCGCGATGAGGTCAGTGAATACATACGGTTACTCGGCCTCGGCCTATCCGCTGGTTCCCGCCAGAGCATCAACTGGACGTTCAGTATCATCCGCGATCGTACCGCGCACGCCTTCGCCATCGGGGGCGGCTACGTGTACCTGACCGACGGAGCGATCCATATTGCGCGGCAGGAATCCGAGTTGGCCGCCATCCTTGCCCACGAGATGGGCCATCAACTCGCGGGGCACCTTTGCCGACGCAATCCGGGGGTATGGGGGCGTGTGTTGGGCTGGGGCGCTAGCGAGAGTCCCGGAACCCGGACGCGCTTCCATTTCGGGCCATTTATCCAGGAATACGACCCGGCGAAGGAACAGGAAGCGGACCGGATGGCCACGCGACTCCTCGACAGCGCGGGTTTCGACCCCGCCGCCATGCTCAGGGTCATCGAGCGCATCGACGCCCAGCGGGGCGAGGGGCGGGGTAGCGGCCACCGGGAGCGCCGCGCGGCCTTGATGCGGCAGCTGGCAAGCATGACGCCGCGCCACTATAAGGAGTCGGAGCGCTTCGCCGCCATCAAGCGCATGGTAGCTGCGCAGTGGTAGGGGGCGTGCTATCGGTCTACGCGCCCCGATGGCCCCGCGGCTTGCAGCCCAAGCGCCGCGGATACGGCACGATTGTGAATTACTTCACAGAAATCGGCCGCTAGCCGGACTACCCTCCAAGCACCTTCGCCGAATTACCCAGCGAAGGCGCAGCCTCCTATCCTTAAGGCGTGTCTGGTCTCACGACCTCTCTTAGGCACAGGGATGTGCCCGTTTTTTCGGGCTAGGCCGCGGATGCCTGCCTGGGCCCGATCCCTTCCCGCCGCTACTCCACCCGCCTGCTTGATCAGCTTGCGTAAATCCCGTCGCCATAGGCTCGAAGGTGAACTCGTGAGCGGAAGCAAAGTTTATATAGGGCCACCCGCTTGCCGGCCTCGCGGCAACGGTGCGCGACCTCGAACAAGCGGTGTTTCTACGGCAGCATGGCCGACCGGCATGCCAGCGGCGCAGGCGAGGTCCTCGTCTTGCCAGGGCTCGCAGTTCAGATCGACCAGCCGGCGCATAGTCCTCGGGCGTCAGGCGGCGATGGTCGGCAGTCCCAGTGGCGGCGTCGTGGCTTTTTTGCCGATCAGGTGCAGGTAATAATGCAGCGCCCGATAGGGGGGCGGAAACGGCGGATAAACCACGAGAGAAGGCAATAAACCATGATAAAACCCACTGTGGCCATCATAGGCACCGGCGCGGCCGGCCTCGCTTGCGGCCATTTCCTGCACGAGCGGTTCGATGTGACGATGTACGAGAAGAACGA
>JBOIDW010000304.1:0-3274 GCA_050740655.1 Gammaproteobacteria bacterium
CAGTAGAACCTGTGTAATGCGGCGCTCATCGCCTTGACCAATCGGTAGGTCGGGCGCCACGTCGGCCGTCAGCCGCAGCTGCTTCTCGGCGGCCAGAGACCCTACCGCGCTGACCACGGCATGGACCACGTCGGCGACGGAGTAGTCGCTCAACCCCAGTGTGAGTTGTCCTGCTTCGATCTTCGAGAGGTCGAGCACATCGTTAATCAGCCCGAGCAGATGCCGCCCGCTCTTCTGCACGCGATCGAGCACTTCACTGATCTTCTCTGGAACCTCGCCGTAGATCTGATCAACGATCAGTTCCGTGTAGCCGAGGATGGCGTTGAGAGGGGTGCGCAGCTCGTGGCTCATGTTGGCGAGGAACTGCGACTTGTGCTGGCTCGCGAGTTCCAGTTGCCGGCTTTTCTCCTCCAGCGCCCGGAACAGCCGTATGTTCTCGACAGCAACAGCCGCGTGCGAGGCGAAGGTCGGCAGCATCTCGACCGTGTGAGGGGGGATCGGGGCACGGCTGTACTTGTTATCGCCCAGGAGGACCCCGACCGCCCGGCCGCTCGTGAGCATGGGGACGACCACGAAGGTCTTAGTGCGCAGCGCCTTGACTTCCGAATACGGGCGGCGCAGGTGCAAGCCAGCGGGGACCGGGTTAGTCTCGTCGAAGGCGAGCGGGCGCTTGTCGCGAAACGCCTGGGCCATGGCACCGGCCTCGGTCAGCGGGATGACCAGCGTCTCGACCAGCGACCTTTCGTCTTCCTCCGACAGGCCAGCACCAGCCAGGTACACCAGCCCATCGCCCTCTGGCGTGATGACCCAGCTATGCAAGCGGTCGACGGCAATCACCTCCTGGGCGGCCTCGAGCACGCGCGTGACAAGATCCTTCGGCGAGAGCGCCTGCTGCATGGCAGTGGAGACCCGGTAGACCTGCTCCATGTACGCGGTCAACTTGCGAAGTTGGTCGCGCTCGGCCTCCGTCTGCACCTGCGAACGCAGGCGCACGATGGTGTCGTTGAAGGTGGCCGCCAACAGACCGATCTCGTCGCGAGACGTGATCGGGACCAGCGCCGACAAATCCCCCCGGCCGACTCGCGTGGCGGCGTCCATCAGGTGGGTCAGTGGCCTGGTCACGCGGCGGGCGAATAAAGCAGCCGCCGCGGTAGACAGCGCAGCGATGACGGCGAAAACCAGCAGAAGGGAGTACCCGGCTCGCGTAGCGGCGGCTGCGATGATCGCCTGATCCATGCCCACGTGGACTACACCCAGTCGGCCGGCGAGCATCGGAACCGCAACATCGATGATCTGCCGCTCAGTGCCAGTTGCCGGATCGGCGTATCGAATCTCGCGCACTTGCTGGGACTGCGTTCCCGCTGCCCGATGTTGCTCGATGAGCGCGGGAGGCACGCGAGGTACGAACGTATGAGCGATGATCGCGTTATGGGCGTCGTACACCAGGACGTACGCTACCCCACTGTACCCGACGTACTGATCCACCAGCGCCTGGTCGGTGGACGCATCGCGCGTCAGGATCGGGTCGACGGCGGAATTCGCCAGGCTCTCAGCGATCGAAACGCCTTTCGAGGTGAATTCCTGCGTCATGTTCCGCCGCAGGCTTTCGACGGAGATGAACCACGTCAAGGCAGCCAGGGGCATCAGCACCCCCGCCCCGAGCAAGATGATCTTGGCCCGCAGCCCGAACCGCAGTTGCGGTCTGCCTAAGGCGCCGGCGGCGCGATCGAGATGTTCCGCGTCGTTATTTAATGTCGTCTCGATCATGCTTGGCTCATGCGCCCACGCGTCCGAACATCAGACCCTCATCGCGGCCTTCCAGTCGGTGATGGGTACCCACCGGCCGTTTTCGACGTGAGTGAAGTAGACGCTGTCCAGGCCTTGGTGCCGGTTCGCCCCAAAGTTCAGCGGAGCGCCGATGCCGAGGTCGAAGTCTCGCAGCGATTCCAGACCCTTCCGGAACCCGTGCCTGGTGAGCCGGGGACCTGCCCGGCGCAGTCCCTCGACGATGACTTTGGCATTGATGAAACCTTCCAGACCGACGAAGCTGTAGCTCTGCGGTGTGTAATGGGAATCGCGCAGCGAGTGTGGGATCGCAGGGTTGTTCTTGTCCATGAGGGCACGGTACTCCCTCACCCCGGGAAGTATCAGGTCCTCGTAGCTCGGGACCACCTGCGAGTTGATGATGGCGCCCGTGTAATCCCGCCCTGTCTTGCGGCCGTGATCGGTGAGCAGGCCCAGCAGGGCCTCCGAGCCGACGAACGAAAGATTGGAGATCGGAACGTTCCAGCCAAGGTCCCTGGCCGATCGAATGAACGCCGCACAGCCCTGATAGGCTCCAGTACACAGCACCACGTCGACGGCGCCCTCCCGCAGCGTCTTGGCGGCGAGGCTCATGTCCGTCTCAAAACCCGCGCCCCGCGCATAGGTTGCCTCAGCGGCGATGGTGGCGCCCCGTCGAGCGAGACCGCGTGCTACCCCGTCGGTTCCACTCCTGCCATAGGCGTCGATCTGATAGAAGACGCCGAACTCACGCGCACCGACGCGCCAGAACCGGTCTACCAGCGACATCATTTCCTGCCGGTAGGAGGCCCGGATGTTGAACACGTAGTCGACGTACGGAGGCTCACGCTGAGGTTGCGCGCCGGTAAAGACACCGACCACGGAGAAGTCTTCATCGTGCTCCTGCGCGTACTGCTTGATGAACGGCAAGGCCCGCGTCAGCGTGGGCGTTCCCACGTAACCGGAGAGGAGGAATACGCCTTCTTCTTCCAACAGGCGCAACGTGTTCATCACGCACGGGAGCGGCTCGTAGCGATCATCGAGCACTGCTACCGAGATGGGCCGGCCGTGGATGCCGCCGCGGTCGTTGATTTCGTCGTAGTAAGCCTGGGCGCCGCGGTAGAGTTCGGTACCCAGTGCGGCGGCCGTCCCAGTGAAGGCGGCGCTCATCCCGATCTTGATTGTCCGAGAGGCGATGGCGAGCCTGGGAGCGCCGGTCTTCGCTGAGGATGCGCCCCGGGCCGCAGCCGACTCGCGCGCCAATACTGCGCTCGTCATACTGCCGGCGACCAGGCGAAGGAACCGTCGCCGTGGGAACTTTTGCTCTGCCGCCATAGGTCTTGCCTTCTCGATCCGGACTCCTGGGCTCGGAACGATGAACCGTGCGCAAAGGTTAAACCTAATCTTCCATCTGCACAAAGGAAACGGAGTCTATACTTTAATAGTATGAAATCTGGGTGTCCGTCCCCTGCGAAATCTCCTGTCATCCCAG
>JBOIDW010000305.1:0-2285 GCA_050740655.1 Gammaproteobacteria bacterium
ATACAACCTTATATAACGGATCGCCAATTTGTAGATTGCACCGCGTGCAGGGTACATTAAGGACCAACAAGGGGTTTCGCCGTATGCTGGAGTACTCCTGGACCACCGAGCGCATTCTGAGGCTTGCCGTCCTCGCAATCCTGGTCGTTGCCTGCCTTCGGATCGTCGCGCCTTTCATCGGGGCGCTGACCTGGGCGGGGATCATCGCCATGACGGTCTGGCCGGCCTTTCTTTGGCTTGCGGCCCGGTTGGGCGGCCGGCCACGGCTCGCGGCGACGCTCTTTACGGTAGCCCTTGCAGTGATCCTGGTGCTGCCCTTCGCGGTGCTGGTCGTCTCCCTCGGGGATGCGGTGAGTCAGGTGGCGACGCTGCTCAAGGACCTGACGGCCGTGACCGTTCCCGAGCCGCCGAGTTGGCTCATCCAGATCCCTCTGCTCGGCAAAGTGCTGGACCAAGCGTGGCGGGGGGCGATGACGGACGTCTCCGGGCTTTTCAACGCCGCCCGGCCCGCCATAGAGACCGCCACCGTCTGGACCCTGGCCCAGGGTGCTGAGTTGGGTCTGGCATTGCTCGAGTTTCTCTTCGCGATCATCATCGCCGGCGTGTATCTGGTCACTGCGGACCAATCCGCGGATTGGGCGCAGCGGGTCGTGGCCAAGGTGCAGATCCAAGATGGGCCCGGACTGATCGCGGTGGTCGTAAACACGGTTCGCAGCGTCTCGATCGCTGTAGCCGGCACCGCTGCCGCACAAGGCATACTTTCGACCATTGGTTTTCTCGTCACCGGGGTGCCCGGCGTGGTGTTGCTGGGATTCTTGACCTTCTTTCTCGCCCTCGTCCAGCTACCCACCGTGCTGGTTTGGTTGCCCGCCGTGCTTTGGTTATATTACCAGCACCAGGAAGGCTGGGCCTTGTTCATGCTGATCTGGGGGTTGGTGGTTGTAGGGGCCGTGGATAATTTTCTCAGGCCCTACCTCATCAGCCAAGGGGCCAAGCTTCCCATCGCCATCATCTTCATGGGGGTAATCGGGGGGCTTTTGGCCTGGGGCATGATAGGGCTTTTCATCGGCCCCACCCTGCTCGCAGTCGCCTTCTCTCTCCTGCGCGGCTGGGTGGGCGCAAGGGGTCAAGTCTCCCATCTTGCATAGCTTGCCTCTAGGATCTATTCTCGCCCCATGGCGAGGCCTTTAAGAATAGAATACGAAGGGGCGGTGTATCACGTCACCTCGCGTGGCGACAGGCGGGAGCCGATAGCCTTGGACGATGTTGATCGGTCGGCGTTTGTCGAGGTGCTGGCGCAGGCGCTAAAGCGCTTTGACGCGCACGCGTGGGCGTATTGCGTGATGGGCAACCACTACCACCTGGTGCTGCATACTCGCCGAGCCAACCTCTCGCGCCTGATGCGGCACGTCAATGGTGTCTACACGCAAACGTTTAATCGGCGCCATGGCCTCGTAGGGCATCTGTTTCAAGGCCGCTTCAAAGCCATCTTGGTCGATGCCGACAGCTACCTGTTAGAAGTCTGCCGCTACGTTGACCTTAACCCCGTACGCGCCCACCTGGTCAAACACCCGCACGCCTACGCATGGAGCAGCTACCGAGCCCACACCGGGCAAGCGGTGCGCCCGCCGTGGTTGGACAGCAAGCCGCTGTACGCGCAACTCGCTCCAAAAAAGACCCAAGCGACCGCTGCCAAAAAATATGCCGAGTTCGTGGCGCAAGGCGCGGGCGTCCATCTGTGGGACGACCACCTCCGGCAGCAGATATTCTTGGGCGACGACAAATTTATCGAGCGCATGCAACGGCTGGCAGGCTTATCCGACCACGATAAGCCGCGCGACCAGGTGAATAAAGCCCAGCAGCGCCGCCCAGCGAGAGCGAAACCTCTCAGTAGCTACGTGCTGCTGGGGGCCAGCAGAGCCGAGCGCGATGGGCGCATCGCCTTGGCGTTTACCGAGGGTGGATACACCCAAACGATGATTGCTACGGCCTTCGGCGTGTCGTCTTCTACGGTTAGCCGCGTGATCAAAGGGATGGAGTGAAAGATGGGAGACTTGACCCCTTTAACCGGCAGTACGCTCGGTATCGCCGCACTCGGCATTTTCGTTTTGGCGTATGGGCTCGTCGTCAGCGAGGAAATCATCGGGCTGCGTAAGTCCAAGCCAGTTATCGTCGCGGCGGGGGTCATCTGGCTGCTGGTGGCGATCGCCTACGCCGATGCCGGAAGAGCAGCGGAAGCTGCACAGGCCGTTCGCCATAATCTTCTGGAGTTCGCGGAGCTGATG
>JBOIDW010000306.1:0-3241 GCA_050740655.1 Gammaproteobacteria bacterium
CAGATATTACGAGCGACTAAAATCCAGGTGGCTCCTTCGGTCTGATATTAGTGGCTTAGCCTAACGGATGCTTGCAGCGGGTGCCGTCCAACCAATAAGGATTGAGACGACCTGAAAGGTCGTTTCAATCCATTGTTCAAGAAGCCCGGTATCGGGCACGGGGCTTTAATAAGGGGAATGCTTTGGTAGCGGGCGGGTAGCGTGGTGAGGGATGACGGTGGCTTGGGGCGTAAAGCGGTCAGAGTAGCAGTAGCCGATGGGTTTTTGGTGGGTTTTCTCGATTCAGATGGGAGCGAGGGACAGGCCCGGCAAGGCAAAGTTGGCGTTGGTCAAAAGGGGGCCCTGGCCCGGAGAAAATACCGAGCGCAGAGGCCCCTAGCCAGGGTGGTGGTAGCTATGGCCTATCCATTTGCTGCGAGGGCGATCGAGTCCGGGGGCCCGGCACTCATGGGAGGCCGAGTGCTGCGGGGGGTACGGACCGCGCTATGGAAGCGCAGTCGCCCGCCGCAGGCCTGGCAGATCGGTTCATCCTGTATCTCATAAAAGCCGGGCTCCTGCCCGTTCGGTTGTGGCCAAGGGGTAGCTCAATCTCGGGTGTCACAGTGAAGCCATGGGTCAGTTCGACCAGGACCTTGATGATCCTCCAAGGGCAGCTTGGCGGTGGGCGAGAGGAAGCCATAATAGCGGACCTTCATGAAGCCTTTAGGCAACACCTGCTGGAGGAAACGGCGGATGAACTCCAGTGGATCGAGCGTGAGGGTCCTTAAACGAGCCCTGCCGGGTTTTTTATACGAGAAGGAGACCGAGGTCTCCTCGACCTTGAGGATGCGGTGATCCGAGATGGCCACCTTGAAGAGGTAGGGGGCGAGATCTGGATCGAGGCCTCGGCGTTGGGGACCGCCTGGCAGTTGACGTTCCAGTCCTGCTGCCAGGTTTCGGAGGGGATCTGATCGAGCAGTACGGCCTGAACTTGCCGCGGAAGAGTCGTGAGAGGGCTTTCACGGGCAAGAAGAAGCCGGGGCTCGAGGCATACCAGGCACCATCCTCAGAGGAGAGTGCCCGCCCGGCACCACGTAATGGATGTGGGGGTGATACTGCAGCTGTCGGCCCCAGGTGTGGAGCACACCGAAGAAGCCGGCTCGATCGGCGCCGAGGAAGCGCGGATCGTGCACGAGGGCCTTGATGGCTTGGGAGGAGGCCGCGAACAGCGCATCGTAGCCGAGTGCCTGGTGGCTGCGCAGAAACGCGCGCAGCGGCTCGGGAGTGGTGGCCTGGCAGTTGGCGTTGCAGTCCCCGCTCGAGCCACTGCTGGGTCTTGCGGTGTTGGCACTGGGGGCAATGGCGGTTGCCGCAGGCGGCCGGGAGGACGTGATGAAGGCCACAGTCCTCGCACGGGTAGCCGACCGAGCCATAGGCCTCGGTGCGGCATTGGCAGAGGGCCTCGATGACCTTGTGGTGTTGGGCGGGGAGGTGCTCGCCGAAGCGCGCCAGGTACTCCGGTCCGAAGCGCTGAAGATCTGTTGGATGGCACCCATCTCACAGCCCTCCCATCAGCGCGAGGCCCTGCGCATCCGCAACGAAGAACAACTCCCCGTCTACGAGCGCCTGGGCGATGTGCGCTCGAAGGCCGTGACCCAGGGGAAAATCGCCGGCATCCTTGAGGACCGCGGCCAGCTCGACGAGGCCCTGCGCATCCGCAAAGAAGAAGAACTCCCCGTGTACGAGCGCCTGGGCGATGTGCGCGAGCTGATCGTGGGGCGCGTGAACCTCGCCATGGTGCTCCTCCGGCGCGGACGCGAGGAAGACCGGCCGGAGGCCCTAGAGCATCTAGCGTGGGCCTACCGGGCCGCCACCGAGCGCGGCTATGCGGAGGCCGGGCAGATCGCGGAAATCCTAAAGGTGTTCGGTCTACCAGTGCCGGAAGAGGGCCAAGTAGGGGATCCGTGACCACTGGGTAACTCCTCACAGGTCTACGACCCCTACGCAATGGTTACAATGACCTCGTCATGCCAGCGAAAGCTGGCATCCATGCGTGCCTTCCAACGCCGCACTGGACCCCAGCTTTCGCTGGGGTGACGGGATCCGGGAGATCATCACGATTTTGGGAAGTCATGCCCGCCTCTCCTGGGAACAGGGCCCAAGAAATCATGGAGTTATCCCTTAAGTACGTGCTATTCGGATCTGGGTATACTTGTACCGGGTTTCTGAACATGTTCTTTTTCCCGATCCTTCGAGGACAGTGGTGGCTATTCGTCGGGGCCTGTGTGAGCCTCGCGATCGCCCTCCTGCACGTGGTGGTCGTGCTCATCGGGCCGGATGCGTACAGCTACTTCGGCGGTCCCGGCCTCGCCCGCCAAGCCGCGAGCGGATCATGGCAGCCCGCCCTCATGACGCTCGTGCTCGCCTGGCTCTTCGTCGTCTTCGCGGCCTATGGGCTCTCCGGGGCGGGCGTGATCCGGCGCCTGCCCATGCTGGCCGGCGGGCTCCTCTTGATCGGCGGCCTCTACACCTTCCGGGGGCTCAGCATCTTCGGCCAGATCGCCCAGTATCTGAGCACGCCCGGCTCAACGCCGTTCCGCGTACTCGCCTATTCGTTCATCGCCCTCGTCGCCGGTCTCGCCTACCTTGGCGGGACACTCCAGGGCTGGGAGCACCTGACCTCGAGAGACCCCGGCGACGAGTCCGGCCGGCGCAACATGTGAGCGTCCGCCGTCCGCCGGGATGGCTACCGTGTACCCCCGCGGATGGTTTGATTGATTCGGGGCGGCTTATCCATCTTGAAATCTCCGAAATATCGTCTTGACAATAGGAGAAGCGTCAACAACCGAGGAGTCTGTGAGGAAGGCCGCCTGAGCTCACACACCGATTGCCGGAAGCTCGACCCCGTCCAGATCCTCTCCGTGACACCATGTTCATCCGCCAAATCCAATACCTCGTAGCGCTGGCCAAGACCCGCCACTTCGCCCGCGCCGCCGAGCTATGCCACGTCTCGCAGCCGGCCCTGTCGGCGGCCATTCAGCACCTCGAGGAAGAGCTAGGCATCGCCATCGTTCGCCGTGATCAGCGCTTCCAGGGTCTCACCCCGGAAGGCGAGCGGCTCCTCGGTTGGGCACAGCGCGTCCTGGCCGACTGGGAGGGGCTGCGGCAGGAAGCGGCGCGCTCGCGCGGCGAGATCACCGGAACCTTGCGCATCGGCGCCATCCCCACCACGATGCCGGTCGTCCCATTGCTCACCTCACAG
>JBOIDW010000307.1:0-18271 GCA_050740655.1 Gammaproteobacteria bacterium
CCGCCATATCACCGTCACCCCGGCGAAAGCCAGGGCCAGGGATTTGGCCCTGTTTGGCGCGCCGAGGACGCAGAGCCGGGGTCCAGTGCGGCGCATGAAGGCTCGCCTGGATGCCGGTTTTCACCGGCATGACGGAAGGGAAAACGTGGATATAATGACCGTTGCCTGTATAACGGCCCGCGCACTAGGCGGCTCCCGACGACACGGGATCATGGGAACAAGTGCGGAAGGGACTCAAAGGAGCCCTCGCTCCGGCGAACGACAAGATTTCGGTCCCGCCGACGATTATGTGATCGACGACGCGGCGGAACCCTTTATGCTTGACGTAAAGCCTAAGCGGGGCTAGATTGAAGACCAATGATTGTGAGCTTCAAGGACAAGCGAACCCGAGAGTTCGCTGTGGGGAACCGGGTCAAGGCCTTCGCCAGCATCGAACGCAAAGCGGAAATGAAGCTCGACCAGCTCGATGCGGCAACATCGCTGGCCGATCTTGACCTACCGGGCAACCGTCTTGAAGCTCTCAAGGGTAACCGCAAAGGCCAATACAGCGTCCGGATCAACGACCAATGGCGGATTTGCTTCGAGTGGCCCAAGGGCTCACGCGGCCCGATCAGCGTTGAAATAGTCGATTACCATTGAGGTGCAATATGGGACGCAGTGCCATACATCCTGGCGAACATCTCGCCGAACAGCTTGAAGAGTTACGAATGAGCGCGGCGGAACTGAGTCGCCAGCTCAAGGTCCCGACGAATCGTATTACCGAAATCCTGAATGGCCAGAGGTCTGCCCTACGGCTCGGCCATTTCTTTGGGACCAGCGCCGAGCTCTGGATGAACCTACAGAAGCTCTACGAGCTGCGCCTGGCAGATCAAAAGGCCAGCGACACGATCGAGGCCCTGCCGACGCTGGCCAGTCGTGGGACCAAACAGGGTGGCTCGCAACCGCGGCCGCTGTAATTCGCTTGCGAGCAGCCCGTGTGGCGCAATAGCGTGAGCGTATTGCGCCGAATGGAAAACGGCGGTGAACCAAATGCGGCTGGATGACGTGTGCGCTAATTCGCCGAATGGAGGGACGGTTTCTGCATCGAAAGCGGCGTGTATTATCGCCCCAATGCTCCACCGTATTGCCCCGCTCGGGCCTGTGCATCTGAATTCGCCATGGACGGTGAGGATATCCGAGGCATACGGATTCGCTAGGCGGGCGGGTTGGCGGAATACGATGATTTGGCGCCATACGCTCACGCTATCGCGCCCTACGAAATGCTGCACGAGATTCTGGGCTAACCGCCACCTTTCATGGTGGGCGGTCAAGCTGCCCGGTGATCGACTGTGCGATAGGGTTGGATAAGAGTGTCGGTGGGGATCCCCAGTACCACGGCGAGGCGGCGGATCCTGCGCAAGGTCAGCGGGCGGCGCCTTGCCATCACCCCGGAGACCCGCGCCCGCCTGCCGGGCCGCCGGTTGCGGTTTCAGCTGTTGGCACCGCAGTACCAATGCGTATGCGGATTCAATAGCCACCGCAAGCAGCCCGCGGGAATGCTCACCGATGGTTCGACTATATCCCTCTATTAGGGGTTGGTGCGCGCTCGACCGACGATCCCGTAGCGCCACGAAGTGCGCTGGACGCTCGCGCCTAGCTAAAACCGGAAGCGGACCTCCAAGACCGCTTGGTGGGAGGTGAAAATGTCCAGTTGGTCCAGTTCCGTCTGGTAGGACAGACCGGCCGAGAAAGCATCGGAGAAATCGTAAGTCGCGCCAACGCCGAGGAACACGACGTGTCTGCCGTCCCCTTCCTCTGGAATGATACGTTCGTAGATCGCTCGGAAATACGGGAGCAAGTGGTCGATCCTGTATCCCACCTCACCCGTCACATATAGGGTGTTCGTAAAGAAGTCGTCGTCGAAGGGGGAAAAGAAGACCTCGTCGAAGGGGGATGTGACGTCTACTTGTTTGGTATAGGCAAAGCGGTGGCCTGCCCTTCCCGTCAATACCCAGTGATTCAGGGGGAGGAGGCCCGTCACGGACAGATCGTTGAACGCCGTATCGGTGGCAAGCTCGATGTCGTCGAACTCCTCCCGGGCATAACCGGCGATCTCGGTCACAAAGACGTTGTCGTTGATAATCCAGGCGGCATAGGGCGCGAACGACGGGCTGTCCGTGCCAGAGTCGAACTCTAAAAAATCCTCCTCAATTTCTTCCTCGGTGCGTGCATAACCGGCCGATGCGCCCGCGTAGAAGCTACCAAACCGCTTGTCGATGCCTCCAACGAATTGGTAGATATCGATATTGACGGAGGAGTCGGAACCGTTGAAGTCGATGGTGGTGTAGGAAGGCGTTACCCAGGCGTTGGCCAGCTCTTCGAGTTTCCTGCCCTCTGCGTCGGCAAGGGCGGCCTGGGTAAGGCGGCGCGTGATCGACTCACCGATATGCCGAGTCACCTGCAGATCCTGCCGATCCTGGGCATTGGCCGGTCCTGGTTGGACAGCGGCGGTGACGGCGAGTATTGCGCCGCACAAGGAACGCTCGAAAGCTGACATGATCCCCCTCACTAAAGAAACTCTGAACAAGTTAGTCTCGTGTTTCATCGTAAGCCTCGTTTTCGTTGGGTTGATAGAGGTGTTATCTCCGCTAGGGACGCCGCATAGCGGGCTTGCGCCCACCGCACCGACGCCAACTTCCTTCGAGCGTCACTTCATGATTCAATTCTTTCTCCCGCCGATGCGCGCCCGCGTCGATAGACCCCAGGCCAGGTCTTGAGCCGAGGCTCCGCGGTGGCGCCGTTACGCAGCAAGTACTGAAGAAAGGGCCGCGCGGTATTGTCCAGGCCATTGCTATCGATGCCCTGCTCGTCGTAGTAGACACCTACGGCGTCCAGCGTCATAGCCCGGCCGATGTCCGCCAAACCGGGTGAGCCCGTACCGGTCCCGGAACGCATGCGCGCGGCGATCTCCAGGCACACCTCGCGCGCTAGCTCGAAGCCGTCCAGGCACTCCCGCCCGTGCAGCCAGATGATCCCCGCCAGCTCGTCCAAGGTGTAAAGGCGCAGCCAAGTCTTGTCCGGCCGGCTGTTGAATGCCTCGGAAAGCCGGCCCGGGTCGGTGGTGGCGAGGATGAAGACCACGTTGCCGAAGCTGTGCATATGTGCATATAGGAGAAATAGATGCCCTTTCCGCCGACAGGAAAAGTACCGCGCTGCCGATTAGTCAATCGAATGGGTCCACGGTCCGGCCGCGGGGATTTTCCCGGGTCATGGAAGCAAACCGGCGTTTCGGAATCGCTCTGAAAAGGATACTGTCATCGTTGCCATGGCTATCGCTACGAAGTTCGTCAATCAGTTCGTGCTACTGGGTGCCAGCAACCTCACGCGGGCGCTCGCAACCGCCGTGGACGCCGCTCGGCAGGTGTGCGGCGGTCCGAGCAGAGTCCTCGTCGCCGCGGGTCATGGCCGGTCTTACGGCGTGTATAGCCGGGTTCTGTTCCGCGGCCTGCCGGGGATACGCCAGTGTGGCCTTTGGGACGACCTCCGGAAAGGACCGAGGCTCCCGACTTTCGCCCTGATCACCGATCTGGGGAATGATATTGTCTATGGAATAGCGCCGGAGGAAATCCTCGGCTGGGTGCGCTGCTGCGTTGAATGTTTGGCCGAGCACCACGCCCGTATCCTCGTGACCAGGGTCCCGTTGCAGAGGCTCGAACAACTCACGCCCAGCGGGTACCGGCTCGTTCGCGCACTGCTGTTCCCGGGGCGACAACTCAGCTTACCCGAGGCATTGGACCGGGCGCGAGCGATAGACCTCGCACTGGGGCGGCTCGCGCCGGATTACGGACTGAGGCTCGTCGAGCAGCGGCCAGAGTGGTATGGCCTCGATCCCGTCCACATCCGCCGGCGCATGCTCGCGACCGCTTACGGTGAGATTTTTAAGCACTGGCTGGACACGGTTTGCGATGAGCCGCCGGTCGTTAAACCCGGCCTGGGCCGCTGGTTGCGGTTTCAGCTGTTGGCACCGCAGTACCAATGCGTATGCGGATTCAATAGACACCGCAGGCAGCCCGCGGGAATGCTCACCGATGGTTCGACTCTATCCCTCTATTAGGGGTTGTTGCGCGCTCGATCATCGATCCCACAGCGCCACGACGGGCGCTGGGACACTCGCGCCTACGATGTTTAACGGGACGCTCAAACAAGTCCTTATTCACTCGCCGTATTCGTGCGGGTACCGCCTTGCCTTGCTAAGCGCCTGTGCCGGGCGAGAACGTTATTACGACGCACCTTAAGCGTTGGAGTCAATAGCCCGTTTTCAACGGTCCATGCTTCGGTGCTCAAGGTAACGCGCCTCACGTTTGCGTAGCCGGGGAACGCATGCAATCGCATTGCGATCCGGTCTAAGACCGCCGCCTCGATTTGCGGCGCGTCGAGCGTGCCGGGATCATCGGGGTCAAGCTCAAGCGTACGCGCAAGCGTCGAAAAGTGTTTTCGATTGAGCGCAACGCTCGCAGTGAGATAAGCCTCGCCTTCTCCCATCACCGTCGCGTGCTCGAACAACGGATCGAGGGTAATTGCGCGTTCCATACCTTCCGGCGCAACCTTCTCGCCATTGGCCATCACGATGATGTCTTTAATCCGGCCGGTAATATAGATATGACGATTGACGATCCGTGCCTGGTCGCCTGTGTGCAGCCATCCCTCACCGTCGATTACCGTCGCGGTGAGTGGTAGGGCACCCCAGTAACCGGACATGACGCCGGGACTCTTGACGAGCAATTCATCGTTGTCGCCTATACGCACCTCCACGTCTTCTAGCGGACTCCCAACGCTAAGAGGATCGTTATCATCGAGCGCATTAGCGCTTACCACGGGGCTCGCCTCGGTCAACCCGTAGCCGTTGGAGATGGGGAAACCCAAACCAACAAACACGCGTGCAAGATGTGCATCCAAGGCCGCTGCCCCGCAGCTCACCATGCGTAGACGATCGCAACCGGTTTGACGGAGGATCCGTTTTGCCAGGAGCCGATATAGCAAAGGCCATACGAGTAACGGCCAACGCCAGGGCCCTCGACCTTGCAGGTGTTGAAATCGCTGCCACCCGACCCTGACGCTAAGTTCAAACAAGCCTCTCAAGAGCGAGCGTTGGTCCAGCTTCGATTGCAGCCCCTCGTAGAGTTTCTCGAGGACCCGGGGTACGAGCAATAGGATCGTCGGCCGCACGGAAGGCAGATCCTCAAGGAGCTGCTGTGGCGAGCGTGCGTAGGTGACCATGGCACCCGCCATCATGGGCAGATAGTAGCCGACGGTGCGCTCGAAGGTATGCGAAAGCGGCAAGTAAGAGAGAAACTCATCGTCGGCACGCATAGCAAACCTTCGCCCTAAGGCATAGGCGTTCCATAATATGTTGCGGTGACTCAGCATCACTCCTTTGGGGACGCCTGCCGTGCCGGACGTGTAAACGATGGTCGCGAGATCATCAGGGCCGCTCGTATGCGGCGGCGCCTCATGACCGGCACAGGATAACCACGCGTTGATGTCCAAAAGACGCGCATCGGGCATGTTGACTTCGGCGGGGATGACGGTAAGGACGCGCACTAACCCGGCTAGCCGAGCATGGACGACGTGCAAGCGGCGCCAGTCCTCCGGGTTCCCGAGCAATAGCAATCTTGCGCCCGCGTCTTCGATCATGTGGGCGATATTTTCGGCACGATCATTGGAATGCAGGGGGACGACGACTAGGCCCCGCCCTAGCGCCGCTTGCTCAAATAAGACCCATTCGGGCGAGTTGCGAAGCATCACGGCGACGCGATCGCCGGATTGCAAGGGTTCGCGCGCCAAGGCCGCACGCCAGCGCGCGATCTGCGTACCCATGTCCCGCCAGGAGTGTGCCTTCCAGGTGCTCGTGGTATCGTCGTAATAGCGGTAAGCAATGGACTCCGGCGTTCGGGATACCCGCGCCAGAAAAAGGCCGCTCAGCGTGCCGGCAACCTGCACGGTGATTTCGCCGGTACTTGGATGCAGCGGGGTGTTTTTTATATCCATCGGCATTGTGTGCTGCGCGCTTAACGATCGGCGTGAGTTATGCGCCCGCGATTAAAAAAAGCCCGCATTCGCTCGTGTCTCACTGCCTGAAACCGTTCAGCGCGAGCCGCGTTTCAGGCAACCCCCGCGCGCTGTCCAGCGCGCGTCCAACACCCCGGCGGGCCGCGCATTACTCATCGTCCTGGGACGTGGCGCTCTCTTAACGTGAGACCAAGCCCTTGAGCCGCTGCAACAGGTTGTGGTTGTCAAATTCAAGAGTCTGTTCTTCCGCGATCAGAAAAACCGGGGTCCCCCCACTCGAGATTTCGACCGCATGGGCAAGGGTTTCCTGGCCACCTTCGGACCGCGCACAGGCTTGCAATGCATCCAGCGACGGGAAGTGCACCTCGGCGACGCGGTAAAACGGTGGCGGTGTCCCATCCGGGGTGGCCACGACTTTGGTCGCGACAAACCGCGTCTTACCGACGAGCTTTTCCATAATCATCGGCACGTGCTCTTCGTGATACAGGTGCTCAAACGACTCGAAGCTCATGGCGTATTCGGAGGAGAGTCCGTCGCCCATTGCCACGGCCTCATCCTCGTATAGTTTCTCGAATGTCCTGATATCGTGTGGGCAGGGGTACATCACCATCAATTTCACGTCCGCCATAACCGCCTCCTCGTTGCGACTATTGAGACCAAAGTGTTTCGCCTCCACCACTCTGTGTTCGTGCGTGCCGTAGCTCGCGCGGGGTGTTCGTCTCGGATACTTGAACGGGGCCAACAGCAGGCAGGCTTACTGCGTGCTCCTGTTCAACAGAGAAATGGCGCGAATAAGCCGTCGTCAAGCGTTATGCCAGCCATAACAGCCGCCTCTTAACTATTAGTTGAAAGGACGCCACACCGGGGCCGAACAGCCAACATCCAGTGAGGTCACGTACCTCTTCGTATTCGTCGCCGGTAGGGTGAGAATAGCAATTATGGACCCTATAGGCCATAACCTTGCGTATTAGCAAAACCTCGTGAACGGTCATCGGCACGTGTGCGTGACTTTGCTACGCCACGCCGGGCCCAACGGGCACACGGTCCGTGCGAGATTGCGCTGACGGATGGCGAACAGTTACATTGGTCCCGCTATGCCCTACCGCAGATCCTGCTTCCGCGGATATTCCCCCCATAACCTCAGGGCCATCTCAGGACGATATCCGTATTGCCGGCGGATTACCGCGGGCGATGCACGGTGGCCATGTGATGACGGTCGAGCGGCTTAGCATCATCGGCATCGGCCTTATCGGTGGTTCACTGGCCGCGGCTCTGAAGCAGGGCCGGGCGCCACCGAGGATTGTGGCTTGCGATTGCGACCACAATACCCTGGAGAAGGCGCGCCGACTGGGACTGACGGACGCGGGGCATACCGAACCGGAGCACGCGGTGGCCGGCAGCCAACTGGTGGTGCTGGCGGTGCCGCCGAGCGCGATGCCCGGCGTCCTCCGGTCGCTGGCCACACGCCTTCCGGCGGATTGCATACTGACCGATGTGGCCAGCGTTAAGGGTCAGGTCGTCGAGCTCGCGGCGCGGAGCCTGGGGGAGGCCGTGGCGCGCTTCGTTCCCGGGCACCCGCTGGCCGGCACCGAGCGCAGCGGGATCGAGGCGGCGCGCGCAGATCTCTTTCGTGGCCGCCGCGTGATCTTGACGCCGACGCCGCAAACCGATCTCCAGGCACTACAGGAGGTACGCAAGCTGTGGGAAGGGCTGGGGGCGGTGGTAGACGAGATGGAGGCGGCAGCGCATGACCGCATCCTGGCGGCGACCAGCCACCTGCCGCATGTCTTGGCCTATAGCCTAGTGCGCATGGTGCTCGAGCAGGAGGGCCAGGGCTCCTTGCTACGCCATGCGGCGAGCGGCTTCGCCGATACGACCCGCATCGCGGCCAGCGATCCGTGCTTATGGCGGGACATCTTCTTCGCCAATCAATCGGCCTTGCTGGCGGCAATCGATGCCTTTTCGGCACGCCTAGCAGAACTGCGCTCGGTGATCGAGGCGGGGGACGACGCGGAGACCCTGGCCTTGCTCAGGTCCGCCAAGCAGGCGCGCGATGGATTGGCCGCCGCACGCGGTGAGCGCGCATGAGCCCCAACCGTTTGCGCGTCCAGCCGGGCGGGTCTCTGCGCGGCCGGGCGCGGGTGCCTGGGGATAAGTCCATCTCGCATCGCGCCATCATGCTGGGGGCTATCGCGGAGGGCGTGACCGAGATCTGTGGGTTCCTGGAGGGCGAAGACACGTTGGCCACGCGCCGGGCCTTCGAGGCGATGGGTGTGAGCATCGAGGACCCGGGGCCGCAGCGGCTGCGTATCCACGGCGTCGGGCTGCGCGGACTGCGGGCCCCCGCCGGACCGTTATTCCTCGGCAATTCCGGTACCTCCATGCGCCTGATGGCGGGGCTATTGGCCGGCCAGGCCTTCGACAGCGATCTCACCGGCGATGCCTCGCTGTGCCAGCGGCCGATGCGGCGCGTCGTCGAGCCCTTGGCGCGCATGGGCGCGGTGATCGAGACCAGCGCCGCCGGCACGGCGCCGCTCAAGGTCACGGGGGGCAGGACCCTGCGGGGCATCGACTATGAGCTGCCGATGGCGAGCGCCCAAGTCAAATCCTGTCTGCTGCTGGCCGGTCTCTATGCGCAGGGCCGGACCTGCGTGGGCGAGCGCTGGCCGTCACGCGACCACACGGAACGCATGCTGCCCGGCTTCGGCTATGCCCTCGAGCGGGAGGCCGGCCGGACGTGCTTGAATGGCGGCGGGTGCTTGCACGGTACTACGATCGAGGTCCCGGCCGATCTCTCCTCGGCGGCGTTTTTCCTGGTGGGCGCCGCGATTGCGCCGGGTTCGGAGTTACTGCTGGAAGGCGTAGGCGTCAACCCCACCCGCACCGGCGTCATTACCGTATTGCGCGAGATGGGCGCAACGATAGAGGTACGCGCACGCGCGGACCAGGGCGGTGAGCCGCTCGCCGATCTCGCCGTACGCGGCGCTCGCTTGCGTGGAATCACCATCCCGGAGACGCTGGTGCCGCTGACCATCGATGAATTGCCGGCGCTGTTCATCGCCGCGGCCTGCGCCGAGGGCGAGACCCTGCTGAGCGGGGCCGAGGAGTTGCGCCACAAGGAGAGCGACCGGATTGCGGTGATGGCGCAGGGTTTAAACACGCTGGGTATTCAGGCCGAACCGCGTGCCGGCGGCATACGTGTCGTCGGCGGCAGGCCCGGCGGGGGGCGTATCGAGAGCGCCGGGGATCACCGCGTGGCGATGTCCTTCGCGATCGCGGCGTTGCGTGCCGCGACGCCCATCGAGATCGAGGATTGCGAGAATATCGACACCTCTTTCCCGGGGTTTGCCGCCCTGGCCCGGAGCCTGGGCTTAGGCATCGAGGCGTGTTGAGCACGGATGCCGCCCCCGTCATCACGGTGGACGGGCCTAGCGGCACCGGCAAGGGGACCTTAGGTCTGAAACTCGCGCGCGCTCTGGGCTGGCATTTCCTCGACAGCGGCGCCGTGTATCGCGCCTTGGCGTTGCGGGTCATGGCACTTGAAATGCCGGTCGAGGACGAGTCGCCGATCGCCGCGCTCGCGGGGCGGCTGGTGGTGTGTTTCCACGACCAGGGCGGTGCAGGCATTCGGGTCTTCTGCGAAGGTACGGACACTAGCGACGCGATCCGCGGCGAGGACTGCGCACGCGTCGCCTCGCGGGTCGCGGTCCTGCCCGCGGTACGTGCCGCGCTGCTCGCACTGCAACGCGGTTATTGTCGTCCGCCTGGCCTCATCGCCGACGGCCGGGACATGGGCACCGTCGTGTTTCCCGCGGCCCCGCTCAAGCTGTATCTCGCGGCCAGCGCCGAGGCACGCGCGCAAAGGCGCTATAAGCAGTTGAAACAGCAAGGGATCGATGTTACCCTCCCGCAGTTGATTCAGGATATAGCGGAACGCGACGCGCGCGACCGCGGGCGGCGCGCCGCCCCGCTCATGCCGGCCGGCGACGCCGTCGTCATCGACACCACGGAGTGGGATGCGTCGGCGGTCTTCGAGCGGGTGAAACAGTTGGTGCGCGAACGGGGTTTGGCGGGCCGGGATTGATCGCGGGCGCCGTTGTCCGGGGATCAGGAAATTAATGATATTTTCTACAGAGTGAGCTATGGCGGAAAGCTTTGCGCAATTATTTGAACAGAGTCTGGTTGATCTCAACATGCGGCCCGGGACCATCGTGAGCGCCACGGTGGTCGACGTGAGGCCCGATGCCGTGGTGGTCAGCGCGGGATTGAAATCGGAAGGCGTGATCGAGATCGAGCAGTTTCGTAACGAGGCGGGGCAGGTCGACGTGGCGGTCGGCGATCGCATCGACGTAGCCCTCGAGGCGCTCGAGGACGGCTCCGGTGCGACGCGGTTCTCGCGTAAGAAGGCGCGCGAGGCCTTGGCCTGGAAGCGTTTGGGGGAGGCCATGGAGCAGGGCCAATACGTGATGGGCGTCATCAGCGACAAGGTCAAGGGCGGGTTCACGGTCGAGATCGAGGACATTCGGGCCTTTCTGCCCGGCTCGCTGGTCGACGTGCGGCCGGTGCGGGACACCAGTTATCTGGAAGGCAAGCCGCTCGAGTTCAAGGTCATCAAGGTCGATCAAAAACGCAATAACGTCGTCGTGTCGCGGCGTGCGGTGGTGGAGCGGGAGGGCGGCGCCGAGCGTGAGGCCCTGCTCGATAACCTAGCCGATGGCGCGGTGGTCAAGGGCGTGGTGAAAAACCTGACGGACTACGGCGCCTTCATCGATCTGGGCGGTTTGGATGGCCTGCTCCACATCACGGACCTTGCCTGGCGACGCGTCAAGCATCCCAGCGAGGTGATCAGCGTCGGCGAGGAGATCGAGGTCAAGGTCCTGAAGTTCGACCGCGAGCGCAATCGCGTCTCACTCGGGCTCAAGCAACTGGGCGAGGACCCATGGGTGGACATCGCGCGCCGCTATCCCCAGCGAAGCCGCGTCTTCGGCAAGGTCACCAACGTCGCGGAGTATGGCTGCTTCGTCGAGATCGAGCCGGGCGTGGAGGGCCTGGTGCACGTCTCGGAGATGGACTGGACCAACAAGAACGTGCATCCGTCCAAGCTGGTGCATGCCGGCCAGGAGGTGGAGGCCATGGTCCTGGACATCGACGGGGAACGGCGGCGGATCTCGCTCGGGCTCAAACAATGCCAGCCCAACCCCTGGGAGGAGTTTGCCGCCCGCAACAACAAGAACAGCCGCGTCACCGGCGTGATCAAGTCGATCACGGACTTCGGGATCTTCATCGGGCTGGACGGTGGCATCGATGGGCTCATCCATCTCTCCGATCTCTCCTGGTCGGAAACCGGCGAGGAGGCCGTGCGTTCTTACAGGAAGGGACAGGAGATCGAGGCGGTGGTCTTGGCTATTGATTCCGACCGCGAGCGGATCTCGCTCGGGGTCAAGCAGTTGGAGCGCGACCCGTTCTCGGCCTTCCTGGCCGATCACGAAAAGGGCAGCGTCGCCACAGGCGTGGTGCAGAAGGTCGAGTCGCAAGGTGCCGTCATCAAGCTGGCCGAAGGCGTGGAAGGCTATATACGCGCCGGGGAATGCTCGCGTAATCCGGTCGACGATGCCCGCAAGGTGTTGAAGGAAGGCCAAGCGATAGACGCTCTCGTGACCGGTATCGACCGTAAGAAGCGCAGTATTGCCCTGTCGATCAAGGCCCGCGAGGTCGCCGACGAGGCCCAGGCGGTGGAGGCCTACGGCGCATCCGGTACGGCAGCTCGGACCAAGCTCGGGGACCTCCTCAAGCAACGGCTCGAAGGCTCCGAGGGTCCACAAAAGACTTAGCTAAGGGGGACGCTATGCAACGGGCTGCTACGCAACACGGTGCGGGGGGTGAGCCATCGGAGGGGCTGACCAAGGCCGATCTGATCGAGGCACTGGCGCGCCGCCAGTCACAGTTGAGTCAAAAGGATATCGAGCTGGCCGTGAAGACGCTCCTTGAGCACATGGCAGGCACCCTGTCCGTGGGCGAGCGCATCGAGATCCGCGGATTCGGGAGCTTCTCGCTGCATTACCGCCCGGCGCGTATCGGCCGCAACCCGAAGTCCGGCGACCCCGTTGCGCTGCCGGCCAAGTATGTGCCGCATTTCAAGCCGGGCAAGGAGTTGCGTGAGCGCGTCAACGACTCGGGGCATACCTAACGCTTCTGCTTACCGCATTGACTTCGAAGGTTCCCTACACCTTTCCGGGAGAAGCTGGGGAGGAAGGGCACCCAATCCATGACCTAATGCCCCCGCCCGCGGGCCGAAATAGTGTTCAGTGGCGTGCCTTACGCGCGAATAAATACAAATCTGGGAGCATTCCCTGCACGGCGCGGAGGGGACCGAGTTGCGGACGCCTATTCTTCGCCCCAGCCCTGAGCTTCGCCTGGCATGGCCTGGGTGTGACGGTTGTCACCGGCCCACCAAGGCCAAGCGGTTATCGTGTCG
The DNA here is from genome assembly GCA_050740655.1 of Gammaproteobacteria bacterium. GTDB lineage: Bacteria > Pseudomonadota > Gammaproteobacteria > JACCXJ01 > JACCXJ01 > JBOIDW01. The sequence continues at coordinate 12,524 of JBOIDW010000307.1, forward strand.
AGTATTCTTTATTTAAAGGGGACACCCCGTGGCACGCATCTTAAAGGCGCTGTTCTTCTTGTTCCTCCTGCTCTTGGGTATCGAGCTGTATATCAAGAATCCGCAGCCGGTGAGCTTCAATTATTACCTGGGCAGCATCGAGACACCCATGGCGTTGCTGATCGCGGCTGCGCTCTTGCTCGGCGCGGTAATGGGGATCGTCGTCAATCTGGGCGTGGTGATACGCTTGCAGCGGCGCGTCGCTGAGCTCCGATCCACGCTCAAATCGGCACAACGTAAATCAGCCGATAACCCCCCACGTGCGCCGGTCAAGGATGGCCCCTGAGCACGCGAGCGCCCTGCTATGGTTGTTGTTGCCGGTGGCCGCGGCCTCTGGATGGTATCTGGCGAGGTACTCGGCACACTCACGGTCCCCGCGCCGGCCGCTGGCGCCGGAATACCAGGCCGGCCTCGACCACCTTCTCAACGAGCAACCCGACCAAGCCATCGAGATCTTCCTCAAGCTGCTCGAGGCCCAGGGCGATGCCGGCGAGATCCAGCTCGCCTTGGGGCAACTGTTTCGCCGTCGCGGTGAGGTCGATCGGGCCATCCAGCTCCACCAGGGCCTCATCGATCGCCCGACGCTGAGCCCGGCGCAACGCTGGCGGGCGATGTTGGAGCTCGGCGTGGACTATCGTCACGCCGGGCTGTTCGATCGTGCCGAGGGTCTATTCCAGGAGCTCATCGCCCAAAACCAACACCCGCACAAGGCCTTGCGCGAGCTCCTCGACATCTACGTCCAGGAACAGGACTGGGAACGCGCGCTGGGCTGTGCCGGGGAACTCCAGTCCCGCGGCGAGGCGTTGGGCGCGGTCGCCGCGCAGCTCTATTGCGAGCGTGCTGAGCAATGCCGGCAACTGGGTGACCTGGCGGCGGCTTCGCCGTGGGTACGGCGCGCCCTCGAGGTGGACCGGACCTGCGTGCGGGCGAGCCTGATCGAAGGTAGGTTGGCACAGGCGGCCGGGCAGTACGAGCAGGCCGTGAGCGCATACCAGCGTGTCGAGACCCAGGACCCGGCGCTGATGGCCGAGGCCCTGCCACCCCTGATCGACTGTTATCTACGTTTGGGCCGCGGTGCGGATTTAGAGGCGTATCTACAGGGTCTGACCGGGCGCCGGGACGATGCCGCGCTCGTGCTGGCGCGTGCCGACCGCATCGCCGCGGCGCAAGGCCCGGCGGACGCTATGCGTTACTTGAGCCAGGCGTTGCAGCGCAAGCCGGCCGTGGGCACCATCGACGCCCTGCTCGATTATGCGCAGCGCGCCGGCACCGCACTCGGGCGCAGCGAGATCGCCGTTTTGAAGCGATTTACCGGGTGCCTCGTGCAGGGGCGCGCGCAGTATCGTTGTCGCCATTGCGGGTTCTCTGCCAAGACCCTGCACTGGCAATGCATCGGTTGCCATCACTGGGCTAGCGTGCGGCCGATCCCGGAAGGCGACTGCGGGTAAGCGCGTGGGCGCGGAACGGCAAACGTCGAACGCCGGCCTCAGCCCGTTCTTGCCGAGCGTGCCGGGGCCCGGCGAGCGGCTGCGTTGGAGCGGACTGCACGGGGCGGCCCGCGCGCTGGCCCTGGCCCAGGCCATGCGCGGACGTAACGCGCCGCTGGTGGTGATCACCGAGGACCCGCTGGAGGCCGGGCACCTGTGCGATGAGCTGGCGTTCTTCCGTGACGGGCAACATCCCTTCGAGGTGTTGGCCTTTCCCGACTGGGAGACGCTGCCTTACGATCGTTATTCGCCGTACCAGGACATCGTCTCGGAGCGCCTGGCGACGCTCTCGCGTCTGCCGACCTTGGGCCGGGCCGTGCTGGTGGCGGCGGTTGCAACCTGCATGCACCGCCTCCCACCGCGGCAGTTCATCGAGGCCAACAGTCTGCAATTGCGTAGCGGCGAGACGGTACCGCGCGAACCCCTGTGCGAGCGGTTGGTACGCGGCGGTTACCGATCGGTTGCACAGGTCGTGGAGCACGGCGACTTCGCGCTACGCGGGTCGCTGCTCGATGTGTTCCCGATGGGTAGCGAGCGGCCTTACCGTATCGACTGGCTGGACGATGAGATCGACGCGATCCGGGTCTTCGATCCCGAAACCCAGCGCTCGGTGGGCAGGGTCTCGGAGATCCGCGTGCTACCGGCGCGCGAGCTATCGCTGTCGGAGGCGGGGATCGAGCGCTTTCGCGGCCAATGGCGGGCGCGCTTCGAGGTCTCGCCGCAGCACGCGACGATCTATCGGGACGTGAGCGCCGGGCTCGCGCCGGGCGGCATCGAGTATTACCTACCGCTGTTCTTCGAGGCTAGCGCGACGCTCTTCGACTATTGCCCGGCCGACACCCTGTTGGTCCTCGGCGAGGGCGTGGAGGCGGCGGCCCAGCACTTCTGGCAGGTGGTCTGCGGTCGGTATGAATCCGGCCGGCACGATCTCGAGCACCCTCTGCTCGCGCCCGGCGAGATGTTCATCGAGCCGCCGTGGCTGTTGTCCGAGGTCAAGCGCTACGCCAGCATCTATACCTACGGTCTCAAGCCAGGTGAGGGACGGGGCCTGCATCGCTATGCCACGCGCCTACCCTTGCAACTGCCGATCGACGCGCGTGCCGCGGATCCCCTGGCGGTACTGCGGCAGTTTCTCGGCGGCTTCGAGGGGCGCGTGCTCATTGCCGCGGAGTCCAAAGGCCGGCGCGAGACGCTGGCCGAGCTGTTCCGCCAGCGGCACCTGCCCATCGCGCTCTACGAAGGCTGGGCGTCTTTCCTCAGGGACGACGCACCGCTCGGCCTGACCGTCGCGCCGCTGGAGCAGGGCGCGCTGATCGATAACCCGCGTATCGCCCTCATCAGCGAGTCCCAATTGTTCGGCGAGCGGGCCCGCCAGGAACGGCGCCGGGCGCGCCAGGCGCGCGACCCCGAGGCGGTGATCCGCGACCTCACCGAGTTGCGGATCGGCGCCCCGGTGGTGCATGAGCAGAACGGCGTCGGCCGCTATCTGGGGCTGTTCATATTGGAAGCGGGAGGGACCGCGGGCGAGTACCTGGGGATCGAATACGCCGATGGCGACCGGCTCTACGTGCCGGTGCTGTGCTTACACCTGGTGAGCCGCTACGCAGGCGTCGAGGGCAGCCGGGCGCCCTTGCACAAATTGGGCAGCGGGCAGTGGCAGCGGGCGCGGGCACGCGCCGCGCGGCGCGTGCACGATACCGCCGCCGAGCTGTTGGAGGTCTATGCGCGGCGGGCCGCGCGCAAGGGGCACGCCTTTCACGTCGAGCGCGATGCCTACCAGGGATTTGTCCAGGGCTTCCCCTTCGAGGAGACCCCCGATCAGGAGGCCGCGATCGAGGCCGTATTACAAGACATGCAAGGCCAGCAACCCATGGATCGCCTGATCTGCGGCGACGTCGGATTCGGCAAGACCGAGGTGGCGATGCGCGCGGCCTTCGTCGCCGCCATGGATGGCAAGCAGGTCGCGGTCCTGGTCCCGACCACCTTGCTCGCCCAGCAGCACTTCCAGAACTTCAAGGACCGCTACGCCGACTGGCCCTTGCGCATCGAGTTTCTGTCGCGCTTTCAGAGCAAGCCCGAGCAATCCCGCATCCTTCGGGGCCTGCAGGATGGGGGCGTCGATCTGGTCGTCGGTACCCACAAGCTGTTGCAGGCGGGCATCGCCTTCAAGCGCCTGGGCCTGCTCATCATCGACGAGGAGCACCGCTTCGGCGTGCGCCACAAGGAGCAATTGAAGGCGCTGCGTGCCGACGTGGACATCCTGACGCTTACCGCCACGCCCATCCCGCGCACCTTGAATCTCGCCTTGTGCGGCACGCGCGAGCTATCGATCATCGCCACGCCGCCGGCGCGCCGGTTGGCGATCAAGACCTTTGTTATCGAGTGGGAGCGCGAGTTGCTGCGCGAGGCGATCCTGCGCGAGATCGGTCGCGGCGGGCAGGTCTATGTCCTGCACAACGAGGTCGAAAGCATCGACCAGGCGGCAAAGGACATCGCCGCGCTGGTGCCCGCGGCGCGGGTGCGGGTCGCCCATGGGCAGATGCGCGAGCGCGACCTGGAGCAGGTCATGCTGGATTTTTATCACCGGCGCTACAATTGCCTGGTGTGCAGCACCATCATCGAGAGCGGCATCGACGTGCCCAGCGCCAACACCATCATCATCGAGCGCGCCGATAAGCTGGGGCTCGCACAGCTCTATCAATTGCGCGGCCGGGTCGGGCGCTCGCATCACCGTGCCTACGCCTACCTGGTCGTGCCCTCGCGCCGGTCCCTGAAAGGCGAAGCTTTAAAACGCCTGGAGGCCATCGAATCGATCGAAGAGCTGGGCATCGGCTTTACCCTGGCCACCCACGACCTCGAGATCCGCGGCGCCGGCGAGATCCTCGGCGAGGAGCAGAGCGGTCATATCCAGGAGATCGGTTTCAGCCTGTACATGGAGCTCTTGGAGCGTGCCGTGCGGGCCCTCAAGGCCGGCCGCCAACCGGACCTGGATCGGCCGCTCGCGCATGGGCCGGAGATCGACCTGCATGTCCCGGCCTTGATCCCGGCGGATTACCTGGGCGACGTGCATACCCGGCTTATACTCTACAAGCGCATCGCCAGCGCCCCCTCCGTCGAGGCCTTGGGCACGCTGCAAGAGGAGATGATAGACCGTTTCGGGAACCTGCCCGAGGCCGCCGCAAACCTCTTCCGGCTCACGCGGCTCAAGCTGCGTGCCGAGGCCTTGCGCATACACAAGATCGACCTCGGGGTCGGCGGTGGGCGGATTCTGTTCCATCCCGATGCGCCGATCGACCCGCGCGCCTTGGTCAGCCTCATCCAGAACGAGCCGCAGCGCTTCCGGCTGGACGGCGGCGAACGGCTGCGGATCCACGCCGATCTGCCGGATGTCGAGGCGCGCATCGGCATCGTCACTACGCTGTTGGACCGTCTCGCGCGGCACCAGGCGGCCTGAGCGGTTAGGTTAATCTCCTATGCTGCGTCGTCCCTACTCGCTGCGCTCCGGCCGCATGCAGACCTAGACAGGTGCCCTTTCGAACTGTCAACTAGTTAGGCCGTTCTTACCCCGAATCCGCTAAGTCGGGTTAATGAACATCTGATCATTGAGCAGCTCACGGGTCTCTAAGAAATGACACACGGCTTTGTGTAATGCCCCATAGATGGTTTCCCAGTGCTCTTGAACGGAACGGTTGTCGATGCCAATATCCTGTTGCACCTTCAGTTTTTGGAATGCATTCGTAGTTTCGATTTCCTGTACCTTATCGCGTATGCGATATAGCCTGTACCGCGCATTGTTGAGGTAAAACCCGACTGCCCATTCCTTACAATTCTGCTCCAGGTTGTAGGTTATCGCGTTGTCATGAGCGAGCGATTGGAGGAATTTCTCTGCCGCTTGCAGGATCGCCGGCCATTCATCTCGGGACGCGTCGATTAGGAATGCGGCGCGCCACAGGGAAAATGCTGCGCCGATAAACAGGCCGAAGATAGAGCAGTCGGCGGGTTTGGTCTCCAGGCGCTTCCGCAGGCTCTCATCGTTCAAGACCTGATATAGATCGTGGATGAGGTGCTGAATCTCAGCGCGATGTTTAACTAACCAAGTCAGTCTGGATGGATTGTCCATCGGCAACCTTACCGCAGGAAGACGCCCGTCTCCGCCGCGACATCGAATGACTTGCAGCGATCGATCGACCTTCCCTAGACCGACTGAGGGGTGGTGTAAACC
>JBOIDW010000308.1:0-9436 GCA_050740655.1 Gammaproteobacteria bacterium
ACCGTTGACATCGTAGCGTTCCTCCTCGTCAGTCGCGGCGTGCGTGTAGATCCAGCCTGTCGTGGTTCCGCTCGTATCGGTTAACTGATTCAGTTTGTCGGCAATATCAGCGTCGGGTGTCCAAACGCCGCCTACAAGCTTAAACGTAAAGCTGCGCCCATCGGGCCGGAAAGCACCGACAAAAGGGGAAGCTGAATTGGTCGAGACAGACAGCCGACGATCAAAGATTGAGCGCCACGACATGCCAAGCGAGGATTTGGACTGTAGCGCGCTGTTGTAGTCTCTCCAAAACCGTAAGGGGTAGGCCCCGCTGCCGACATAGTCCACTTCGTGTTGCCATTTGTTACCCGTCCCAGGGTTTACGGGATTGCCAACCCCACCACACGAGGGTGGTGTCCCGGCGTTCTTTGATAGAACGGTTCCCGTAAAATACCGACATGCAACAAAAGTGGGACTCGAAAGGGCAGCTACCGGGGAGGTTGTGTTACCCGGGCATTCTGCAGCAAACCTTGAAGAGTTCGCTGGGGAGCTGCTTCCATTTTGGTAGTAACACCAGGCCTGCATGGTCCCATCTATCGGATAGATGTGCCACGCATATGGAGCTTCGATACGGACGAGATATTGGACATTCGGACAACCGGAGCGCGCCTTGATTTGTTGGCTCAACCCATCTATCGCGGCCAGTGTTGATGGATAACCCTGAATCCGGGTGGGAACAAAAGGTGGCTCGTGATTGAAATGCCAACCGGTCCCGGGTGCGATGATCTCAATCGCGTGCGTGATATTGCTAACAACGAAAGATAAACAAACGACGAGCAGCGTTCGTATTGCGAGTCTCTTTAGATCAATCGATGCGGCCTTGACTATTTTACGCATGAGCAAGGTCCAATGTGACATGTACTACCTCCATAAACATAATATGATTCAAGATCCGCCGCCGTCCTCGATACGTCTGGATCGCGGCTTGCGCCTGAGCCGGATAGAGAGCGCTACTGATCGATCCAAGCAGAGCAACGAGCGTGGTTAGGGTGCGGATCGGGAGCATAGGGAGACCTTGAACGTTGTTCTTGGAGCGCAATACAGGCAATGCACACGCCATCGGACCTACTTATGCCCAATCAAGACGTTAACGGATTCTTCGTGAAAAGGTGTCGAGCCCGCGGGCACCGAAGCGCCAGCCCACTGACGATGAATCCGTAATGCACGTCAACATCCCGGACGGGGGAGTACGGGCTCGCTCGTGAGCGGTAGCCATCGCGTTTGTCGCACAACAGTCCGGTGGGGCGGGACTCGGAATACAGCGATCCCTCCATCCAGGCGTTGCTTGCGCTGATGGCGCAATTGCGTGACCCCGTACAGGGTTGCCCTTGGGACCGGGCTCAGGATTTCCGGTCGATCGTGCCTCACACTATCGAGGAGGCCTATGAGGTGGCCGAGGCGATCGCGCTTGCGGATTGGCAAGCGCTACCGGGGGAGTTGGGGCGGCGCAGGACCGCAGGCCCAAGGACGCCACCCTGGCGGAGATGGACGCGCTGTGGAATGAGGCGAAAGAGCGGGCTCAGGGGTAGGGCCGGGTACGCTCCAAGGACTGAACGTGTCCCCCGGCATCGAATACGATCTCGGTGATCCATCCGCTCTGCGACTCGGGGATGTAATACCAGCTCTTACGCACCGGGGCGCGCCAGTGGTCGAAGTATATCGTCTCGTGATCGTAAGGCCCCAGCCGGTACAGGACCTCGGCCTCGCTCATCCCGTTGGACAAGAGTGAATAGTCGCGCAATGCCACCTCGCTGGCTGAGAGCGGGGAGAGGCAAAGACTGAGGGTCAGGCAACAGCTTAGGCGTCGGGCGGTCACGGGAATTTCTCCACCTGTGGGATAGACCTTAGAGTCAGAGCGGTCCGCTCGGTTTCCGCGCTGCGGGGTGCCGTGCGGGCCTCACCAGGGGCAAAAAAAGAGGGTGCTTACGCACCCTCGAAGCCAAAGGAGGAGGCACAGTCGATGACTTGTGCACGCGGATCCAAGGCATTCGGTGTACCATTTTCATACAGGCCTTAAATAACACGGAGTTACGCTTTCACCGGCCAAAGCTGAGGCGACGCTAACCGGCCCCTCGACAGATTTCAGTCACGCTGGCCAGGGGTTCCGGTAGCGCCACCGCTGACGCGGCGCGCCCGCTCACGCGCCCATGGTTGAGCATTGGGGGGCTCAGCTCGGCAGGCCGAATCCCGCCTGTTCGCCACGGCGTTTGTCCTTTTCCACCATCGCATAGGCGGAATGGTTATGGATGGACTCGAAGTTCTCCGACTCGACCACGTAGCTCAAGACACGGTCCTCGGCGTTCAGGCGCAAGGCCACGTCGCGCACCATGTCCTCCACGAACTTCGGGTTATCGTAGGCGTGTTCCGTGACGTACTTCTCGTCCGGCCGCTTCAACAAGCCGTAGAGCTGGCAGGAGGCCACGGCCTCGACCATGTCGATAATCTCCTCGATCCATATGAAGTCCCGCACCTCGGCCAGCACGGTGACATGCGAGCGCTGGTTATGCGCGCCGTAATCGGAGATCTCCTTCGAGCAGGGACATAACGTGGTCACCGGTACCACCACCTTGACCTCGGTGCTCGGCACCTCGTCCTCGATGCGTCCGATAAAAGTCACGGTGTAATCGCTCAGGCTCCTGACCTTGGAGACCGGCGCCCGCTTGGTCACGAAATAGGGAAAGGTCATTTCGATGAGCCCGACCCGCGCGTGCAGGGCCGTGGCCATCTCAGACACCATGCGTCGGAAGGACTGCACGCTGATCTCGTATTCGTGCTGGTTCAGGATCTCCACGAAACGCGACATATGCGTGCCCTTGAAGTTGTGCGGCAGGCCCACGTACATGCTGAAGGCCGCCACGGTATGCTGCTCGCGGCCGGCGCGGTCGCGCACCACCACCGGATGGCGGATGTCCTTGATGCCGACGCGATCGATAGCGATCCGCCGCGTGTCCTCGCTGCTCTGGACATCAGGTATTTCTCGCCGCTTGTGCGCTAGATGATTCATGTCTGGGACCCTTAACGATGGTTCGCACCCTAATCCTGTAGTTCCGGTATCGCCGCCACGCGCCCGCCGGGCTTACGCTATAAACTTCCCTCCGGGGCAGAAGGGTTATAGAGCCCTCAATCGATGGCCGTCACCGGGTTCACTGGCCCCGTCGCCGACGGCCAAATCCCGACTAATTTAATCAGAAATCGGACCAACGGCCAAGCTTGGGTCCGAGCGCGGGCCGGACTACCGCTCCCGCATGATGATGTAGTCGGCGAGCCAGCGCAGCGGCTGCGCCGCATCCCCCAGGGGCGCGAGATCGGCCAATGCCTGCCGGCGCAGCGCCGCGGCCGCCTGGCGCGCGCCTTCCAGGCCGAGTAACCGGGGGTAGGTCGGTTTGTTGCGCTCGCGGTCCGAGCCTTGAGGCTTGCCGATGACCGTCGTCTCACCCTCCTCGTCGAGGATGTCGTCCTTGATCTGGAAGGCGAGGCCCAGGCATTTCCCATAGTGGTCCAGCGCCTCCGCGGCCGCCGGATCGGCGCGTGCGCAGGACAGGGTCCCGAGCCGGACGCTGGCGCGGATCAGGGCGCCGGTCTTGTGGATGTGCATGTTCTCCAGCTCGGCGATGGACAACGCCTGGCCTACGGCGGCGAGGTCCAGGGCCTGGCCACCGGCCATGCCGCGCGAGCCGCTGGCAACGGCCAGGGTATCCACCATGCGGATGCGCAACTCGGGCCCGGCCACGATCGCCGGATCGTGGGCCAGGACATGGAAGGCCAAGGCCTGCAAGGCGTCGCCGGCCAAGATCGCCGTAGCCTCATCGTAGGTGCGGTGACAGGTGGGGCGGCCACGGCGCAGATCGTCATTGTCCATAGCCGGCAGGTCGTCATGGATCAGGGAATAGGCGTGGATCAACTCAACGGCACAGGCGGGCCCCGCCAGCGCCGCGCGCGGTACCCCCAAGGCCTCGCCCGTGGCCAACACCAGCAGCGGCCGCACGCGCTTGCCGGCACCGAGCACCGCGTAACGCATCGCCTCATGCAGCCGCTGCGGTGCGATTGGCACCGCTGGCAACCAGTGTGCCAGGGCCTGCTCCACGGCCTCTTGCCGCGTATGGGCCCAGTCCTTAAAGGCCATCGCTTAAACCGTCGACGCGAGGTGGTGCGGTACAGGCCGCCCTAGGCCAGGCCGTCGCCCTCGGCGGGGGGCGGGGTGAAAGGCGCAAGGTCCGGCTTGCCTTCCTTATCGAGCAGGATCTTGACCCGCTGCTCGGCCTCGCTCAGGGCCTTCTGGCAGGTCTTGGTCAGCGACACGCCGCGCTCGAAGTGTTGCAGCGACTCCTCCAGGCTCAGCTCCCCGGTCTCCATCTTCTCCACCAGGGTCTCGAGCTCTTCCAGCGCCCGCTCAAAATCAACCGTGGGACTCTTCTTTGCCATAACTTGATTCTTGCGCGTCAGAATTTGAATATAAGCACCACAACAAGACCTAAATCACGCACAATATGAATAGGTTGCCATTGTCACTGTATTCCATCCTCCCGGCAGGGGCGAGCGTTACAGGTCTGTCACAGGTTCAACCCCCCTCGTCTTCACCTTCCCCGCCAGGAAGAAATGACTCCTGCGGACAAGCATTTCAAAACGGTTGGGTTGGCCATCCATCATGCGGCTAACGGTACCCCAGGGCCCAGGTAGGGTCAAATCCACACTCCCCACCGCAAGCGGAAATCACTTAAAATGCTGCCCCCAGTGTCCCCCAACAGTAACGAGGAGGTAGGCACATGCAACTCGAAGGCAGTAAGACCGAGCACTTGAAGGCCGCTTTCGCAGGCGAATCGCAGGCCAATCGCTGCTATCTGTATTTCGCCCAGAAGGCCGACGTCGAGGGCTATAACGACGTCTCGGCGGTATTCCGTTCCACGGCCGAGGGCGAGACCGGCCACGCGCATGGCCATCTCGAATATCTCGAGACGGTCGGCGATCCGGCGACCGGCCTGCCCATAGGCGATACCTCGAACAATCTCAAGGCCGCCATCGCCGGCGAGACCCATGAGTACACGGACATGTATCCGGGCATGGCCAAGTCGGCCCGCGACGAGGGATTCGGCGAGATCGCGGATTGGTTCGAGACCCTGGCCAAGGCCGAGCGCTCGCACGCCAATCGCTTCCAGAAGGCCCTGGATACCCTGGCTTGATCATCGTCCCACAGCGAATTAGGGCCCGTGAGCACGGCACAGCCGGGCTGCGCCCGGCTGTGCCGTTCAAGGCGAGCGTACGCAGGCAAGGCCTATGACGGCGCCGACCGAGGGCTACCGCGAAGGCAGCCTGGAGGCCCCTACCCGCCATCCCATCGATTGGAAGAACCCCGCGTTTTACGAGCAGGACCTGCTGTTCAAGGAGATGGAGCGGGTCTTCGATATCTGCCATGGTTGCCGCCGCTGCGTGAGCCTCTGCCAGGCCTTTCCCACGCTCTTCGATCTGATCGATAACTCGAAGAGCACGGAGATCGATGGCGTCGCCAAATCAGACTACTGGAAGGTCGCCGAGCAGTGTTATCTATGCGACCTGTGTTACATGACGAAATGTCCTTATGTCCCGCCGCATCCTTGGAACGTGGACTTCCCGCATCTCATGCTGCGCGCCAAGGCCACCGCCTTCGCGCAAGGCCGCAGCTCGCGCCGCGATCGGCTCCTGAGCGCTACGGATCAAGTCGGACGGATCGCCGGGATCCCGGTGATCGCGGAGGCCGTCAACGCCATCAATCGCTCGGTCCCTGCGCGCAAGCTCCTGGAGCGTACCCTGGGGATCCATCGCGACGCGCGATTGCCCGAGTTTCACAGCGACGGCCTGCGCAAGCGCGCCAAGCGGCGCCAGCCGCCGGCGCTCGCACCGATCGCCGCGGGCGGCACGCAGGGGCGCGTAATTCTGTTCGCGACCTGCTACGGCGAACGCAACGAACCGCAGATCGGCATGGACCTCATCGCGGTCTTCGAGCACAACGGGATCCCGGTGCAATTCGCCGATGGCGAGCGCTGCTGCGGCATGCCCAAGCTCGAGCTCGGGGACCTGGCCGCCGTGGAATCGAACAAGGATCGGAATATTCCCGAATTGGCGCACTGGGCGCGGGAGGGCTGGGACATCGTGGCGTCCGTCCCGTCGTGTGTCGTGATGTTCAAGCAAGAGCTACCCCTGCTGTTCCCGGAGGACCCCGACGTCAAGGCCGTGGCGCTCGCCTTTTTCGATCCCTTCGAGTACTTGAGCCTGCGGCGCAAGGCCGGCCGGCTCAAGACCGATTTCCAGAGGCCGCTGGGGAGGGTCGTGTACCACGCCGCCTGCCATCAGCGCGTGCAAAACATCGGGCCCAGGACCCGCGAGGTGTTGCAGCTCATCCCGGATACCCGAATCGAGACCATCGAGCGCTGCTCGGGCCACGATGGCACCTATGCGGTAAAGCGCGAGTGCCATGACGTCGCCATGAAGATCGGCCGCCCCGTCATGCGCCGCCTGGAGGACGGAGAGGCTAGCTATATCACCAGCGACTGTGCCCTGGCCGGTCACCATATCGAACACGGCGCGCAAGACCGCGTCCCCTTCCGGCATCCCGTGTCGCTGCTGCGCGAGGCCTACGGGATCTGATAATGAACAGGTGCGCGCGGTATAGGGATGATCTGGGGGGTCACCTGGCCGTGCTCGCGCTCACGGCGGCTGCCTTCGTGTTGCCGATTCGATGGCGGGCCCAGCGGCTGCTCATCCAACACGGCGACCCCGAGGTCGTGCGGATGATCATGGAGAAGACCTACTGGCAGGGCCAGACCCGCGATCAGCTCCTCGAGGCCCTGGGACAGCCGGCTGCCGGTAGAACTATAGCGGCGCAGTATAAGTATAATAGCCGCATCCCATTATCTAGGGTTAAACCATGCGACAGGTCGTCATATCCCACGGGGAGGACAATTATTGGGTTGCGGAATGTCCGAGCCTCCCTGGCTGCATTTCCCAAGGGCGCACCAAGGAAGAAGCCATCGCCAACGCCAAGGAAGCGATTGAAGGGTACATCGTTGTCTTGGAAGAAGACGGCTTACCCGTGCCAGAAGATCGGTTCGACACTCTGCTCGTGGCGGTGTGAGCCTCCTCCCTTCTATCTCTGGTCAGACCTGTGTCGCTGCACTCGCTAAAGTTGGCTTCTACCAGAAGCGCCAACACGGTAGCCACATCATCTTGCGGCGCGACGTGCCGTTCGCCCAACTCGTCGTACCTGATCACAAGGAACTGGACCGAGGCACCCTCCGGGCTCTCATCCGCCAAGCAAATTTGACGGTCGATAAGTTCATCACGCTTCTGTAGTCTAGTGGTCTACCAAGGCGCGTAAGGACAGATACCATGCGCGATCGTATTTTTGGACACTACGCCATCCAACGAACGGAATAATCCCGGTCGCCGGGAGGCAAGCTCCACGTCGCGTGAAGGTGATCCGGTACACGTGGATGTAGACGCGGATATACTGCGAACGGGCACAATTTACCGAATCTACATTAACCTCTCTAGCCGTCACCCCGGCGGAAGCTGGGGTCCAGTGCGGTCTATAAAGTCCCTCCTGGATGCCGGCTTTCGCCGGCATGACGTCGGAGTAATGATCATTTTTGACCGTTGTGCGTATATCCAATTTATTTCGAGGGACAACAAGATGCTGCGGCCGCTGAGTGTGATCGTGCTTGTCTTCTGGTTCGCGGTTGGCGCGCCGGTACGGGCGGAGGAGATGGCGAGACCGGGCCATCCGGGCTGGCAGGCGGCGGAAGGCACCGGCTGCCTGGTGTGGGACCCAAACCCCATCACGGGAGAAAGGGTCACCTGGAGCGGCCCCTGCCAGGACCGGCGCGCCAACGGTCAGGGCGAGCTCGTCTGGCACTCGGACCGCATTACGGAGCGATACGTCGGCGACATGCGCGACGGCAAGTGGCATGGTCGCGGCGTCGTCACCGATGCGGACGGCAACCGCTACGAAGGGGATTTTGTCGACGACAAGCGCGCCGGCCGCGGCACGATGACAAACGCGAACGGCGACTGGTACGAGGGCGAGTGGAGCGGCGGCTTCGCAGACGGCGAAGGCAAGGCGGTGATCAAGGGCAATAAGTACGAGGGGATCTGGGCCCGCGGCTGCCTGCGCAGCAGCGAGCAACGGGCGGCCTGGGACGTGCCGCGCCACGAGTGCCCCTGAGCCGCGCGACGCCGCCGACGCATTCCGCCACGACGCCGTTCCGCAGTGGACGCGCGCTGCTGCGAACATGCAGAAGCTGGCCGAGAAAAGCCGCCAAGTCGAGTACGTCGGACATTCTTCCAGTCACGATATACCGTGAACGGGCATAAATTTCCTAAAGATGCAAGACGCCCCCTGTCAACTGTCACCCCGGCGAAAGCCGGGGTCCAGTGCGTCGTAACAGCTCATCCTGGATGCCGGCTTTCGCCGGCATGACGCCAGTAAAAGCGTAAGTTATGCCCGTTGTTGGTATATAAGCATTTGGCATTTTTCATGGCCATGCTCGGCAAGCGGTATCCCCAGGCTCAATTCCTCATGGCCGAGCGAGCTTGCACCAAACGACAGGCGGGAGCGCCTGTTCGCGCGATTGCACGTGGTGCTTGTAAGTTATTCGGGGGAAGATGCCGCGGACGGTGGTAGCCTCGACGACGCGCGTGACGGCGAGGACGTATGCCGCTTCGCGCATGCTGATAGATTCCTTCGCCTGCAGCGCCGCGACCTCCTGGAACGAGCGCTTGATGATGCGCTCGAGGCGAGAATTGACCTCGGCCTCTTCCCAGAAGAACGACTGCAGGTCCTGTACCCATTCGAAGTACGAGACGATAACGCCGCCCGAGTTGGCAACGATGTCCGGCGCAACATAGACGTTTCGTTCGCGCAATATCCGGTCGCCTTCGGCAGTGGTCGGGCCGTTGGCGGCTTCGATGATCATCTTGGCGCGGATGTTTCCGGCGTTGGCGGCGTGGATCTGGCCTTCGGTCGCGGCGGGAATGAGAATATCGACCGGCAACTCCAGCAGCTCCGCGTTCGTAATGCGGCAGCCGGGCACATCGGAGGGGAGCGAGGCGCGGTCGCGCGGCATCGCGATCAGGGCATCGATGTCCATGCCGGCTGCATCGTGGATCCCGCCGCTCGCGTTGCTGACGGCGACGATCTTGGCGCCTGCATCGCGCAGGAGCTTTGACGCGACGCTGCCGACGTTGCCGAAGCCTTGCATGGCGACGGTCGCGCCTTCAAGCGGCACGCCGGCGTACTTGCACGCCTCCTGCGTGACGAACATGACGCCGCGTCCGGTCGCCTCGTAGCGGCCGCTACTGCCGCCGATCGTCACGGGCTTGCCGGTGACGACGGCAGGGACGGAGTGTCCGTGCATCATGCTGTAGG
>JBOIDW010000309.1:0-1839 GCA_050740655.1 Gammaproteobacteria bacterium
CATAAGTTCTTTGCCTGCACCATGCTGCGCACCGCTCGGAACATCCACCTGTTCATGAGCCTCGGATACAAGGCGGAATCGATTCTCCCCGACCACTACAACCACCTGGATCTGATCTGCTTCGCCAAATATCGCTGAGACTTAGCAGGATGCTGAAAAAATCCGCCAGCGGCGTTCTCGCATCGTTCCAAAGAAGCGTAAAACGTGAGACGTGAAACGAGGGTCAGCTTGGAGCTGTGGCCTTGCCTGGAGCAAGGCGCGTCTCGGCGCGCCAGGGTGGGCGGGTGAGAAGTCTAGCCTTTTTGAGCATCCTGTGGCTGATAGCAGAAAGAAAGAATGTGAAGCCTATTGGACATTCAGCGAGAGACGGAGTCCGAACGACGAGGTACCCGATGGGTCGTTACCGCCCATGGTACGGACGCAAGATATTCTTGAATACGTAGTTGGCCACTCGGCGCCCCTGCGCAATCCCTTCGGTCTTGTCGAACGCCCAATGGATGCCGAGGTAGATGCGACTCTGACCGTTTTCCTCCTCCGCCTGCGACAGGGAGGAGAAGCGGCGCTCCACGAGCTGCCGCACGACTCCATTGTTGTCCCGCGTCACGCCGTTGAACTCGTCCGAGACGAAGGAAAACGCGATGCGATCCGTCCGGTAGAAGTTCCGGAGCATCTCGAAGAGTGCGCCTCCGAACCCCGCATGCCCTGATGGATAGGCCGGAAAGGGAGGTGTAAAGTTTGGCCCCGTGAGATTGCTGGCAGGTGCACCGAGTGGCGAAAAGTTCGTGTCTCCGTCGTTGGCCGGATTGCCGTCGCCCAAGCTGCTCGGCCCCGTGGGCTCGTCGGCTTCTCGAATGCCGGTGATCGGCCGCCAGTATTGATAATAGTATTTGGATTCCCACACGGCGATACCGGCGTCGGCCATGGCGACGTGCACGAGCGCCAGGAGGCGGGCCAGTTCTGTCACATCGTTATCCGTGCCCATCTTGTGCGCGATCTGCACGGTGATCTGATTGTAGAGCCGGGGCGGCGCACACAAGCTCGGCGTTCCATCGTAGGCCCAGTAGATCCCGATCTGAGTTTGCTCCGCCGTGCGCGCTGTCGGCGTCGGACTGCCGCCCCTACAGTCGGCTGGATCGTTTCCACAGCCGCCGAGCACCTTCACCTCATTGAATGCATCCGTGTATGCGGGGTTGTCCAGAGCCGGCGGCGGCGGCACCCGGAATTGATTGCCTCGTTCGAGGACGAAGGGTTTGACGTCACCCCAGTAGGCGCCCAATGCGAGCGGAATCAGGCTGATGGGGTCCTGCCGCCACTTGCCCGGATCGTCGCTCGTGAAAAACTCGATGCCGACGCGCGGTTCACTGTGCTGAGACCCGTCGATGGCTCGCGCGGCGAGGATAGCTGAGGCCGCGCGCTTCCCTAACGCGATCCCGTTGGTCTTCAGGCGCCCTTCCTGAATCTCGTCCAGATCCTCCGCCAGGAGGGTATCGAAGGAGGCCGCTTGAGAGGGAAACAGCGCGGCGAGCGTATCGTGGGCGGCTTGCGCGACGCCCGCCTGCAGCGACGTGCCCAGCTTCGCATGACGCAGGTCGATATAGCTCTTAAAGTCTCCTTCGATCGCGTTCACGACTTCGAAGATGGCAAGATGAACGATGGCCATCGCTCGGGCCGCGCGGCCTGGCCCAAGTTGTTCGCCGAACACGCGGGTCTCCCCCTGAGCGACCGGGGTATGATCGAGGCCGCTGGCATCGACGGCGATCTGATTCCAATGGCGGACGCCGCTGGCCCGATCGAACCCGTGCCGGGGTCGATGTTTCGACTTCGGCTGATCCGGCCTGG
>JBOIDW010000310.1:0-4453 GCA_050740655.1 Gammaproteobacteria bacterium
CGATGAAACGCGCGTTCTCAATGCCGTTGCGTCTGGCGTTCCTAGCGGCACGCGACGCCACGCCCCTCGGCAGAGAGCGACTCGATGCGTGCCTCGACGGCGGGCGCTGCCTCGCGCCCGCGGCTCACGACGGCCAGCGGCATTTCAACCGAGGGACTGTGCGCGCCAGGCCTCGAGAAAGGCCGTCAAATGCGAGTGCCCCTCGTGCTCCAGGGCCTCCGTCAGGGACTCGCAGGCCTGGCGGTAACTGTCCTCCGTCTGGCGACCGCGCATCAGCTCGTAACGCAGAAAGATGAGATAGGTATTGAGGACGTCGGTCTCGCAATAGTCGCGGATCGCCCGGATGTCGCCGGCCAGATAGCGGTCCCAGACCTCCGCCCCGCTCATGCCGAATTTGCCGGGAAATCCGCACAGGTTCGCGACCTCATGCAGCGAAGCGTAGGCCCGCGGCTCGTAACCGGCCAGCACGTCCATGAGGTCGGTATGCCGCTCGTGGAAGCGGTTGAGATAGTTATTCCAACGGAACGACTGGTCATTTTCACCGGCCTCCCAATACCGCGGCGCGCTGACCCCGTGCAGCAAGGCCCGATAATGCAACACCGGCAGATCGAAACCGCGGCCGTTCCAGGTGACCAGCACCGGCGTGTAGCGTTCGACACCGTCGAAGAAACGCCGGATGATCTCGGCCTCGCCCGCGTCGGCCTCACCCAGCGACCAGATGCGCAGCCGGTTGGAGGTGCGCAGCAACGAAGAGATCGCCACCACGCGATGCAGCGGATGGCGCAGAAACTCGTTGCGGCCCTCGGTCTCCTGCATGCGCTTGGTACGCATGACGTTGGCGACCTCAACGTCCGACAGCCCGTTGAGCCCATAGAGCCTGCGGCCGGCTGCGACGTCCGGGACGGTCTCGATGTCGAATACCAAGACGTTCACGGGCGGCTACTTCCGTTTCCAGGCACCGGCCGAGGTCTCATACCACCACCCGCCGGGGGCATTGGCGATCCAGCGCTGCGCAAAGATCGTTCGGACCTCATCCTCCCATTCCGGGTGCTCGTTCTCACGCGCCACTTCGCCATACAAGGCATCGCGGTCACGATTCTCTTCGGCCACCCACTGCTTCACGGCGTTCCGGTCCGCCAAGGGCACGGCCTTGATGTCGCGTACCTGCAAGCGCCCGCTCCTGGTCATACCGACAGCACCGCTGGCATAGTATGCCTCGAGTAGACGGTGACGCTTGCGCATGGCGCCTTGTAGCTTGGCGATGCCGGGGCTGTCGACATCGATATTGGGCTCGGCCGCATGGGCGGCCGGCACGAGCCAAGCGAGTAGCGAACCCGGCGTAGGCCCCCCATCGCCACTCGGCGCAGGGGTTTCCGATTTGGGCTCGCCCCGCTCTCGCGGTTGGTCTTGTCCGGGCAGACCATAGATGTCGCGGATGATGGTATCGGCGGCTTGCTCCGCCGCCGCCGCGGGGAAGTAGATGTTGACGGTGACGCAGGCCGCCGCCACGAGTAGGGATGCCCAGAGCATCGTTATGCCTCGTATCCAGCCGATCGCTTCAGTCTTTATCACGTGATGAGCTTGAACCTTGTCATTCAATGAGTCGGCCTTGCGACCGACAGGCCGATGGACAACGCATCCCTACTCCACCACCGCCGCCGCCTCGCTGCCGAGCACGCGCCGTAAGCGTTCGAGCAGGACGGCCCAATCGACCCGCCGCTGGTGTCCAATCACCTCGACCCGCGGGGGTACCCAACCGCCCTGGACCAGATAATAACCCTCACCGGCCTTGGCGACCCCGTCCATTTCGCAAGCGCCCTTGCGCAGGCGGCAGCGCACCCCCAAGCGGCGATAAGCGAACTCGTCAAAGACCGCGAATAACGCCCGCGACACGCCTTGCACGATACCCCCGCCGCCCAACGAGGTAATACTACGCAATGCGCGTTGGCTGATGCGATGCCTGGATTCGTCGTCCCGCGGAGTCATGATCTCGGCATCGAAGGCCACCGGCGACCAGTCCTCCAGCCGTAACCCGCGTACCTGGCCGCCTAAACGGCCTTGGATTCTACCAAACGAGAAGGTCGAGGTCAGGGCATCGAGATCGAGGTCGCGCAGCAGCAGGTCGGCGCTCAGTAGCGGCAGGCTGCCGAGCGGGTCCTCGATGCGCAGTTCTTGAATGACGAGCATGCCACCGAAGGCCTGGATGAGTATCGTACCGCCCACCAACAGGTTTCCTCCGCTGAAGACCAGACCCGGCAGGACCGCGGACACGCGCCCGGACATCGGGCGCCAAGCAAAGGCGCGGGCCAGATCGGCCAGCGACAGCGGGGTCAGGCGGGCGTCGAGTTGCAGCGCCCGCGGCTGTTCCGTAGCGCCGATACCCATAGACTCGATCAGCAGCTTGCCGCCCAGTATCGGGATGGGGCTCGCATGCCGGACGCGCAGTTCGCCCGAGCGCGATTCGAGCCGCAGCAGGGCGGCACCGATCGGCAGGCGAGCCCATAGGGCCTCGCGCCAACCCACGGTACTATGTATCGGCTGGCCCCCATTCGTCCACTTGACGGCACCGCGCAGGCCGAGGACTCGAAGGCGCTGCCCGGAGTCCTTCAGGCTCACATTATTGAAATGCAGGTGCAGCTTTCTCAAGCCGCCGGTATCCCATCGGATGGCCATTTCCAGCCCACCCGCTGCTTCCAGATCGCTGAAGGGCGTATCGATCAACAAGGGCTTCAGATAGCGCGGAAAGGCCCGGTGCAGATTGGGGAAGCGCAGCACCAAGTCCGTCTCGACCAACCCGCGCGGTTGTGCCGCCGACCAGCTCAAACGCCCGATGATACTCGCGACCCGTGCATCCGAAAATCGCAGGCGGGTGACCTCCAAGTGCCGGGACTGCGTGCGCCATCGCGCTTCCAACACCAGCGTCAGGCCCCCGGCCGGCAATGCAAAACCGGGGCGGTTCGCAGCGGGGCCGAGGTCCGGCTCCACGTACAGGTCTCCGGCGCGTAGCCGGCTTTCGGCCGCGATCCTCCAGTCACCCCCTGGCGCAGGGTCGAAGCGCGCCTCCAAGCTGCCGCTCAAGGCCTGGAGGGCACTTGAGCCGTTGAAGCCCAGGGCTCGGGCCGTGAGCGTCAGCCGTCCCCTGCGCAGTTGGCCGAACAAGCCTTCACCCGTGGCGCGCAGGTCTAGCGTGCCCGAAAAATCCGACAGGTCGAGTGTGACGCCACTGTGCTTTGCGAGCCAAGGAACGAGCAATCCGGGCTCGATGCCGGTGAGCCGGACGTTGGCCTGCCAATCCCCTTCTTGCCGTCGGGCCGTCGCGTAGCCTGAACCGCCGAGGACACGCAAGCGCTCGAGGCTCACGGCGCTCGCAATGGGGTTGCGACGGTAGTCCAGGTCGCCATGGAGGGACAGCCCGCCACCGCCAGGATCGTTCATGCCGACGAGCGCTCCGCGACAGCGGAAATTCGGCAGATCCAGTACCAGCGCCCGGCAATAAAACCGCAGGCCATGGAGCTTGAAGGCCCCGGGTAAATCGAGCTCGCCGACGTCGAGGGCGAGCGCGATGTCGTTACCTCTAAGCGCCGGTTGAGCCCAGGCGGGTCCAAGCACGAGCCACAATAGAATGGAGACGGCAGCCCTTACCCAGGCGGGCGCTACGCGGTGTAGCAGGGTCTCAGCTTCCCGGAAACAGGTTGGTCGAGAGATACCGATCGCCGCGGTCACAGACGATGACGACGATGACGGCGTTCTCCACCTCGGATGATAGCTGCAAGGCAGCGGCGACCGCACCCCCCGAAGACACGCCGGCGAAGATCCCCTCGCTGGCGGCGAGCGCACGGGTCGTGACCTCGGCCTCCTCCTGGCCGACGTCGATGATGCGATCCACCCGCTCCCGGTTGTAGATCTTGGGGAGATAGGCCGCTGGCCAACGGCGGATCCCGGGGATACAGGCGCCGTCCTTGGGCTGCACGCCGATGATCCGGATCGCGGCGCGCTTTTCCTTAAGAAAGCGCGAGACGCCCATGATGGTCCCGGTCGTGCCCATCGAGCTCACGAAGTGCGTGACCCGCGCCTCCGTATCGCGCCAGACCTCGGGGCCCGTACCCTCGTAATGGGCGCGCGGGTTATCGGGATTGGAGAACTGGTCCAGCACCCTACCCTTCCCGGCCCGCTCCATCTCGCGTGCCAGGTCTATCGCGCCCTCCATGCTGCGCTCGGCCGGTGTCAGAATCAGCTCGGCGCCGAAGGCCTTCATCGCCGCTCGGCGCTCGGCGCTCATGTGTTCGGGCATGATGAGCAGCATGCGATAGCCCTTGATGGCCGCCGCCATGGCGAGCGCGATCCCGGTGTTACCGCTGGTCGGTTCGATGAGGGTGTCGCCGGGCTTGATCTCGCCGCGTTCCTCGGCGCGACGGATCATGCTGAGCGCCGGCCGATCCTTGACCGAGCCCGC
>JBOIDW010000311.1:0-1691 GCA_050740655.1 Gammaproteobacteria bacterium
CGGTAATGCCGCCGGCATCCGGCTGCCACTGCGTGACTTAGCCGAAGTGGGCTACACTGCTGGCCGCTACGTGATCGTTCACGAAGGCACGCTCCGGCGCCAACAAGTCACCTGCGACGTCGAGGGCCGCGACGTGGCTTCATTCGCGGTGGAGGTCAAACGAAAGATTCAATCGCAAATCGCCTTGCCGCCAGGCGTCTTTGTAGCTTATGGCGGAGTGGCAGAAGCCCAGACCAAGGCCCGCCAGGAGTTGCTGTTGCACTCCACGGTGGCGGCAGCGGTGATTGTCCTGCTGCTGTCGATAGTGTTTGCCAATTCGCGCAACATGCTGCTGGTGCTGGTCAACCTGCCCTTTGCGCTGGCGGGTGGAGTGTTGGCCGCGTTGCTGAGCGGCGGGTCGCTCTCGATCGGTTCCTTGGTTGGGTTTGTCTCGCTGTTCGGCATCAGCATGCGCAATTCCATTCTCATGATCTCGCACTACGAGGATCTGGTCGCCCAAGAGGGAATGGAATGGGGACTCGACGCGGCCGTTCGTGGCGCGACCGAGCGGTTGCTGCCAATTTTGATGACCGCGCTGGTGGTGGCGCTGGGGCTTTTGCCGATCGCCATCGGCGGCGCAGAGGCGGGACAGGAGATCGAAGGACCGATGGCAATCGTCATTCTCGGCGGACTGGTGACTTCGACCGTGTTGAACCTGCTTGTTCTGCCGACGCTGGCACTGCGGTATGGGGGATTCTTTAGCTCGTCCCGTGCCCCGGGGACTGACCCCAGAGCGGCTTAGAGGCTCTCTGCTACGTACCGGTCGGCGGCGCTTCCCGGCTGGTACCCGCAATCCCTATCTACAGCCGGGCCGTGCAGAGCGGGCATGCTCCACTCGGTGATTGGGGCGGGTGATGTAGCGACGTAGTGTTGCGTCCTCAGCGCACCAAGCAGGGCCACTCCCTGGCCCTGGCTTTCGAGTTTCGTGCGCTCATTGATGGCGCAGTGCACCTCGGCATGGAGGCTAAAGCCCTGCGCGTTGACGCAGCGTTGCGGGGTGGGCACCGCCGCTTGGCTGGGGACAGCTTGTAAAGTCAGTACTCTTTACCGCGCTCGCGGCCCGAGTACGAGGTCCGGATCGGTGTCGGCCAGGGTGGTCAGCCCCTGCTCTACAATGAGATAATCTTTGCGCCTCAGTAACCGCATGAGGCGCTTTATGATGCGCGTGAGTAGAGTCTGGAGCTGCTCCGCGGTGGGGGCGCGCAGGGCGTCGAATACCGGCACACCCTCGGCGGTGCGATAGACCTCATCGAGCACGAGGCAATGAAGATGGATATTGAGATTGGCTCCCTCTAATCACGGCAATACGAGAAATGGCAGGAGAGCTGATCGTGAGCGGAACTGAGGTATTCCTGCCGGAGGAAAGCCCGCCCATAAGGTATACGGCTAATGAGGCACGCAAGGGGAAACCCGGACACGGGGTTAAGCCGGAACCTAAGTGGACGGAGGGAACTCCGGAGCAGGCAGGCGGAGAAGTACCGTTAAAGGGAACGCCCGCCGCATGCCGTTGGGGAGTCTTATCAGGCATAGTACTCGGCGGTGGGGAAAGCCCACTACAAGGGGAAGGACCTGACGGAAGCACGTAGCTCGCAAAGGAAACTCATGCCGGACAGGTAGGGCTGGATCAACATGAGCCAACCTCACTGCGGGGA
>JBOIDW010000312.1:0-6419 GCA_050740655.1 Gammaproteobacteria bacterium
GCCGCTGTGCTACACGGGCAACCTGCGAACGTGACACGGGCGTGGGAAGGCGCGCCACGGTGTAATAGAGGTAGAGAGGCGGCCCCGCTTGTTTGAACGCGGTCCGCGCGAAGATTTGGTGGATCGGGTTGACCACCGGCCCAAGCTATGGATCGCGCGTCGCTCGCGCCTGCTCGCAGGATTGTTTTACGCGCCCATGAGCGGATGGAGGAAGATGGTTAGTAACATGGCTGCATGACTGTTGATCCCTATTGTTCGCAACGCACCACAGGACATTGGGGTCCACATAACTCATCGCCCCGGTTCCGCGCCATCCGTATATTCGAACAGCTTGACCACCTGCTGCACGCCTTCCACTCGGCGTACCAGCTCGGCGACCGCGTCGCCCTCCTTGCGGGTCAACATCCCCATGAGATACACGATGCCGCGCTCGGTCACGACCTTGACGCGGGTCGGATCGAAGGCCTTGATGCGCAACGTCTGGCCCTTGACCTTGGTCGTGATCCAGGCATCATTGCTGCGCACGGATAAGGCCGTCGGTTCGCGCACGGCGATCTCGTTATAAACGTCTCTGACCTTCTTCGTGCGCCGCGCCAGTGCCTCGATCCGCTGCCGCAGCTCCTCGGTCGGTGCCTCCCCGGTCAGGAGTACCAGGTTGTCGTAGCTGGTAGGGCTGACGTGGCTGCGTTCGTAGAGCTCACGGTCCTCGAAGATCCGGGCATTGATCTTGTTCTCGATGACCTCGTCCTCGATCTGGGTACCGAAGGTCCGGGTGTCGTGCGCCACGGCGGTACTACCGGCGACGCCGCCGACGATGACCGGGGCGCATCCGCCCAGCACGAGAGACAGGCCGATAATGGCCAGCGGATAGATGTCATGGCGATACATGCGGGTTAACCCTCCTGTCCTAACAGTTGGCAGTCGATGAGGTCGCATAGGCAATGAATGACCAGCAGGTGCACCTCCTGGATCCGGGCCGTGGAGTCGGCAGGTACGCGGATCTCGATATCCTCATCATGTAGGTGCCGTGCGGCCGGACCGCCGTCGCGACCGGTCAGGAGCACGACCCTCATGTCGCGCCCATGGGCGGCGTCGATGGCGCGCAGCACGTTCGGCGATTGGCCGCTGGTGGAGATCGCGAGCAGCACGTCACCCGGCCGTCCCAGCGCGCGCACCTGTTTGCTAAATACCTCTTGAAAATCGTAGTCGTTCGCTATCGAGGTCAGCGTGGACGAGTCGGTCGTCAGGGCCACGGCCGCCAGCCCCGGGCGCTCGGCCTCGAACCGATTGAGCATTTCCGAGGAGAAATGCTGGGCATCGCCGGCCGAGCCGCCGTTGCCGCAGGATAAGACCTTGCCGTCCTTGAGGAGGCAGTCCGCGATCATCAGCGCGGCATCGGCGATGGTCGGTGCGAGCACCGCGGCCGAGGCCCGTTTGACCTCGATACTCTCGCGGAATAACCTCGCTACGCGCTCGGCCTCGCTCATGCCGGGCGCATGCGGTCGCTGGACATGCGGCTAATTATGCCCGAAATGCGTCGCTGATCCATTCCACTTTCGGGTCCGGTGCCCGCCCTTCGACGATCACCACGTCGAAGCGGCAGACCCTGCGCGCCGCGCCGCGATGCGACTGGAGATAGTGGCTGGCGGTCCGGATCAAGCGCCGCTGCTTGATGCGGCCGACGGTCTCCGCCGGGTGCGTATAGTCATCGCTCTTGCGGTAGCGCACCTCGACGAATACCAGGCAACCCCGATCCTCCATGACGATGTCGATCTCCCCGGCCGGACACAGGTAATTACGCCCCAACTCGCGCAACCCCCGGTTGCACAGATAGCGGCTCGCGAGGTCCTCGGCCCAGCGGCCGCACCCGCGCGTGTTCGTGTGCCGATCATCCATCATAAGCCGGCGCGCGGCGCCCGGAATTCGATGCGCGCCATGCTCAGGGATCGAGCACGCGCGGCACACCGTTCTCGAAACGTGCCCAGGCCAACTGCCGCCGAATCTGCCGGCCTGCGTCCATGCGCAACCACCCGGTCGCGCCATCGATGCGCGCCGTGGGATCACCCGCCAGATAGGCCAGATTGCGCGCCACCTCGCGGGCATCGATGCCAAAGGCAAAGAAACGCCCGTAGGCCTTGACCCGATCCGGGTAGCTCTGCACCAGATTACCGCGCATGCCGACGGTCTCCGGTCGCAAATTCCAGGACATGTCGGCGAAGCGCAGACCGTCGAGCACGCGGTCCTCGGCCGCATTCTGGGCCCCGGCATAGGCATGCGAAGTCGCATAGACCGGGCCGGCCTGGGCCAGCAGCGGATAGACCTGGCGTGCCTCGGCTGGAAAGGCCGCCAGGAACACAAAACGCCCCGCGGCGCTATTGACAGGTGCCGGCGCGGGGAGGCCCGCGCCCGGCGTGCTAGCGGGAATCGGCTGCGGGCGCCACGCCTGTTGCACGGATTGGCGTAGCGCGGATTGGAAATCGCCGCCACGGGTGTCGTAGCGGTGCTGCGCGGCGATGCGGCCGCCGAGCGCCTCCCAATGACGCCGGAAGGCGCGTGCCACGCGATCCCCCCAGGGGGTGGCCGGGGTCACGACCAGGGCCTGCACGCGGCCGTCCAGCCAGGCGCGTTCCGCCACCTGGCCGGCCTCGTCCTCCGGGGACAGGCCGAATTGATAGAGCCTGGGATTTTCTCCAGCCGACTGGCCGCCGGCCCGCGTGGCCGCGACGTTGACTTGATTGAGGGCCAGGGTCGGCACGCGCAAGGAGCCGGCCCGAAGCAGCGCCTCGATGGCGGGTTTGTCCAGCGGTCCGACCACCATCTCCGCGCCTTGATTCACGGCCTCGCCGTAGACCGTACGCACGTCGACCGCATCGGTGTCGAAGACCGACACACTGCGCTCGGCGCCCCGCTCCTGACCGGCGTACCAGGCGCCCAGGAAGCCATCGCGTATGGCGAGCGCCGCGGCGGAGAAGCTACCGTTCAAGGGCAGCAGCAAGGCGACGCGCCGCGGCTCGCCACGCGCCAAGGGCGCACCGCTGCGCAACAGCGCCAGGACCTCGAAGGTCGCCGGATGGCCGGGGTGGCGCTGTGCCCAATCGTCGAGCCGAGCGCGCCACGCATCGTCGCTGGCGAAGTCAGACTTGGCGAGCAGTGCCAGATGGATCCAGCCTCGCAGGTATTCATCGCCGGACGCCAAGCCGGCCTGCAGCTCGGCGCTCGCGCTGCGATTCAGTGCGGCCCAGATGGCGCGCCGGTTCTCGCTGCGCAGCTTGGGGTCATCCAGTAGCAGCTCCAAGGCATTGCGCTCGCGGGCCGCGGCCAGGAAGTCGCCGCTGGCATGGTAGATGTTCGCCCGCGCTACGTGGGCGCGCCGCTGCAAGGCCTCCGGTACGCGCTCCAGATCCAAGCCGCTCAGATGCCGCAAAGCCGCGACCGGACGGCGCTCGAAGACCTCGAGCTCGGCGCGCAGCACTGCTTGCCAAACCAGCAGGGCCGACTCTTGTGACGGGATGGCGAGATCCCGCAGCACCTCGCGCGCCGCTCGCGGCTGGCGCGCCCGCAGAAAGGTCTCGGCGGCCTTCAGGCCATAGCCGTAGCTCGCCGGGGCCGGGGCCATAGCCTGCAAGCGCTGATACTCGCGGGCCGCGGGGATAAGCTTGTCGCTACGCAGCAGCACCTCGGCATTCCGCTCTACGCGCGGATCGACGGCCGGCCGCAACGCGCCCCGGGGCGGGTGGGCACACCCGGACCAGAGCAGCGCGCAGAGCAATGCGAGGTGCGTACCGTAGCGTCGCCACATCATGGCTTGACAGGGTATCGGTGGCGAAGAATCAGTGCAATATGAAACGCTACGCCGCTGCATGCGGACGGGACTGTTCGTCCGCGTTTCTCGGCGGTACGCGACTCCTGTGTAGGCCATCGCCATCACCACCAGGTTTACCGGCGTCTCGATAGGCACAAAAGTACCGCCGGCCACAACGTCGGCCGTCAGCAGGGGACCTGCTCCGAGATCAACGCCCGATATCCACTTCGATTACGTGCCTGCCCGAATCTGGATACGCAATCAGATCCTCTCGCTCCCGGCGCGACGCGCTCATAAGCCCGGCCCGCACCGCACCGTCGCCGGAGCAGTCAGGGAGCTCCATTACCCCCCGCTACGGAGAAGAAGCGGCGTTCCTCAGCCGTTGAGTCACTTACCAATGCGCTCATAACAAGGCAATGTCCCCATCATGCGCTCCCGTCCTGCGTCGTCGTCGCCTCCGCTCGTATGGTCGTCGTCCTGCTACTTTACCCTGTTTGGTTCCGGCTGGTGCGCGACGGCAAGCTGGTCGAAGAACGCCAAGCGGCCCCGAAGCCGGTGCCCCAGAGCCATTATCGGGCTGACCGGCCTCACCGACATCAACGGCGAAGACCGGCCGGTCCAGCAGAGCTTCGCCGCACATCTGGAGAAAGCGCTCGGCACGGAGAGCGTCTACGCCTACAACACCGAGACGCTCGGGCCACACACGGGACGCTCGGGCGCACGAACGAGCGTCATGTGGCGTGGTTGGCGACCCGCTGCTGCCGCGCCTGGGGAGCGGCGAGTGCATGGTGTGAAGCCGCGGCGTTGTCGGTTGGATACCGACGGTGTAGGCTCTTGGCTATGAGTACGTTCCTGGAGATCGAGTCCGCCGCGCGCCGTCTTACGGCGGACGAAAGACAGCGACTGTTGATCGTGCTCGCTGAGAGCTTGCGTACCGAAGGGCGTTCGCTGCCGTCGCCACGCAGCTTCACGGCCGCCGAGATCGAGGCATGGATCGAGGAGGATGAACGCGACCTGGCCGAATACCGCCGCGGGTCGTGAATCTATTCCTCGATACGAGCGTCGTCCTGGCGGCATGCGGCAGCTCAGCCGGTGCCTCTCGAGCAGTCTTCGACCGCGCCATCGATCAAGGTTGGAATCTGCTCACTAGCGACTACGTATTGAGCGAGGTGGCGGTCAACCTGCCGGCGCTCCCCAGTGATGCGGCGGCACAGTGGATACGGCTACGTGCGGAGCTCGCCAAGGTCCCGGATGTATTGACGTTCGAGTGGGCGACGGTCTTTGCACCGGCTAAGGATCGGCCAATCCTCTTTACGGCCGCCGCCTGGGCAGACGTGCTGCTCACCCTGGACCGGCATGATTTCGGTAAGTTGCTGGGCGGCACGTTCTACGGCTTGGGGATTCTAAAGCCCGGCGATTTCCTGAAGCGAGAACGCGCGGGAGGAAGAATGAGGATCTTCTGAGGTCTTGTCGTCCGTCCATGATGATGACCAA
Source organism: Gammaproteobacteria bacterium (assembly GCA_050740655.1). Classification (GTDB taxonomy): domain Bacteria; phylum Pseudomonadota; class Gammaproteobacteria; order JACCXJ01; family JACCXJ01; genus JBOIDW01. The sequence goes on from JBOIDW010000312.1 coordinate 5,297, forward strand.
AATTCACGGCGAAGATCGACTGGTCCGGTAGACGGGTGTTGGTGTGGAGCCGCGTTTGATTGGCCTCATAAGTGGCACAATCAATATAGCCCTCGTGGTACCCGGGGATCAGTACGGCCCACTCCAATTGTCCCTGATCATCGACATAACGCTCACGCCGGGTTTTTCCGTAGCAGTAGGCGCCCGACCACGTGCTCGTGTTTGTCGGGGACATGCGCGAGCAACAGGGTCAGCCATCTGGCACCGGGCACCAGTTGATAGTTGCGCTTGAGCGTGGCATGCATTTTTGAGCGGTAGATGACCATCCCGGTGGGGGCGTCGTAGCGCATCTTCTCGAGCGCGAAGGGTGGTCGGATCATGTAGCGCGCAAGTTGCCGGCGCCCGTGCGAATCAGCGGCTTGGACTCTCACGCGGTTGTGTTACTGCGAAGTCGCTATTGTGGCGCCAGGCGAGCACGCGCTCGGCGAACTCGGGCGCGATACATTCGCGCTGTTGCAGCAGCGAGAGCACAGCTTGGCGGAAGGTTTGAGCCAGTGCTTGCTCGGGCAACGCCGGAAGCACCTGGAAGGCCGCCACTCGGGAGAAATAGCCCATTCGCGACGAGCCCATGGAAGGGGTGGATTCCATGTCACGAGGTCGAAACCGAGGACACCGCCACCGAGTCCGCACCCGCAACGTCACCCGTTGACTGAACGCCGGGAGGTCGACCTGGTCGACCTCCCGGTTGTCAGACCTATCCGCTGAGATCAAGCGAGGTCGAAGCGATCGAGATTCATGACCTTGTCCCACGCAGCAACGAAGTCGCGAACGAACTTCTGCTCGGCGTCGTCACTCCCGTAGACCTCAGCGATCGCCCGCAGCTCGGAGTTCGACCCGAAGACGAGGTCGACGCGGCTGCCCTTCCACTTGAGCTTGCCCGTGCCGCGATCGCGACCCTCGAACACGTCCTCGGCGTCCGAGGTCTTCTTCCACGCCGTCGCCTTGTCGAGCAGATTCACGAAGAAGTCGTTGGTCAGCGTCTCGGGTCGGTCGGTGAAGACCCCGAGCTCGGACTGCCCGACGTTCGCGTTCAGGACGCGCATGCCGCCGAGGAGGGCCGTCATCTCGGGAGCGGACAGCGTCA
>JBOIDW010000313.1:0-2420 GCA_050740655.1 Gammaproteobacteria bacterium
GGGAGGACGTGACCAAACCGGGTAACAACGGCTGGACAATTGGCGTCCTCACGGAACTCTCCTCGTATCTTGGCAGCTCACCTTACTTCGCGATCAACAGGCTCTATCCCGACGGCAGTGGCGCGTCTCCGAGCGGCGGGCTCATCTACGCATACGGGTTCAAGGATCCTTCCTATTCGCACGGATTTGACTCATCTTCGACACTTTGAAAAATGAAGTGCTGCGTTTCCAAGTACTTACAGCCGCTGAAATTGTGTAGTGTCACGCCTCTCAGGCCGCAGCGCAGGCCCGAAGCGGGGCGTCAGGCGGGCCGAACTGCCGGTGGAATGGCGACGCCGGTGGCCTGAAACACCTTCCCGAGCGTGCCCTTGATCTGGCTCCGGATCACGTAGTCCTTTTCGTCCACGGTGATCGTCGTTTCCTGCAAGTGATCCAGATCGCGGATGATGTCGGCCCACTCGAACGGCCAACCCTGCGCCGCGAGGCGACGTTCAAGTTCCTGACGGAGCACCAGCGCCAGGAACGAGCAGAACACATGGCCGCGAATCGTCTCGTCCTTCTGGTGGTAAATCGGACGCGTCTCCAGGAGCGACTTCATCGATCGGAAGATCGCTTCCACCATAAAGAGATGCTTGTACGCGAGCGCTGCGATGTCCATCGCCAGGCCGGTATTGGTGCGCAGCACCCACTTGCCGTCGTACTGGGCATCCGCGGTGATCTTCGTGTCGTCGATGGCGAACCGGGTGCCCGTCGTCTTCAGAAACCGTCGAAAGCCCTTGTTGCCGATGAGCGATTTGTCGCCTTGGGTGAGGGCCTTCTCGAGCGCGGCGACGATCGCCGCGCGGTCATGCCGATCTTTGTCTGCCTCATCCGGATTGACACAGACGATATAGCGACGATCGTCGCGCCACACCTGTTTCACGCGCAGCGGTGCCGGGTCATGCGAGGTCCTGCGGCGAGGAAACACCGTGTGATAGTGGCCTTCGTCGGTGGCCGCAATCGCCTGGGCTTCCTTCGAGCTCCGCATCCGCACGCCGAGGATGTACGTCCAGCCCCGCGCCTCCAGCTCGTCGATCGTCTGCGCGCTAATCATCCCGCGGTCGGCCACGACACAGACCTCCTCGACGTGAAACGTCTGCTTGAGGCGATCGACAATCGGGATCAGCGTCGTCACATCGGTCGTGTTCCCTGGCCACAGCTCCGTACAGATCGGCCGGCCCTCATCGTCCAGCACCATGCCGACGACCATCTGTTTGAGGTCGGGCCGATGGTCGCGGGAATGGCCATACCGACCAAGCGTGTCGCCACCCGTACCATGGAAATAGAGCGACGTCGTGTCAAAGAACACTACGTGCAGCTGGCTGAAGATATCGCGGCGCCGGGCAAACAAGGCCTCCTCGATCAGATCTTTCGTGGTCCGGGGCGCAAACGGCGTCGCGCCCGTTTGCTGCGCCTTCGGCAACGGTGTCCCCAACCATCGCATGGCGCGATAGAGCTGATGGAGCTCGAGCCCGGTGGCGCCGGGGATCGCGTAGTCATGGCGCCACCGCTCGGCGGCCCGGTCGCTGCCCGGCGCGAACAACCGATGCAGCACCGTCAAGAAGATGGCGCGCTCGACCGAGAACCCAAACCGCCGCCGGCCGACCCGCTCAGCGAGGACGTCGGCGATGCCACACTCGCGCCACAAGCGCTCGAGGATCAAAGCGGGCCCGATGGTGACGGTCTGCGTCGGGACGCTCTCGCCGCGCGCATGGGCGTCGAGAACAAGCAGCTTCTCACTGAACCGGCCGAGACTCTTGACCACGCCATCGAGCTGGCCCGACGCCTGGAGCTGATCGAGCCGCCCCAGCCGATAGAGGACCCGCTGCACCAGTCGACCGTCAACCCGCTCGTTTTCGACGAGCAGCAGATAGGTGCGATCGCCGTTGGTTTGCGTGCGGATGAACACGGGATTTCTGTGTCATCCGAGTATAGCTCACATTATCCAGTATTCAGCCTAGATATCGCGTCATCACGCCTATTGCGTGACACTACATTTCGCCTCCGCTCGGCTGCGAACCCTCGAAAGCATTAGGAAATCTGCATTTTGCCTTCCGTTTTCCGGCTCAAACTGTCGAAGATGAGACAAACCCTTATGACGGCGCACATGACGAAGACCTCGCAGCGCAGCTCGTCTCGCTTTATGCTGCTGCGATATTCCGATCGGCCTGCTAACCAGCGGCTGCACCCGGCGACCGGGCATCGAAGAGCCGATGAGCGGCCGCGGGTGAGCCGCAGTCGTTAGGTCCTGCAAACGCCGCAGGGAGGGTTATTCGACGAAGCTGTCGGCGACGGCGACGGCGAAGGAGGCCGTCGCCAATGGCCAAGCCGAAATCTCGCAAGAAGCGGGCGCCCAAGCGCGTGCTGGCGCTCCCCGATCT